>CANHSA010000046.1 GCA_947463345.1 Flavobacteriales bacterium | reverse complement strand
GAAACGTGGTTAGCATCGTTTTTAGGCGCTGCCACAGCGTCGGCTATCTTTTATTTCGGTAGCGAGTTGGTCCTGCGCTTTTCACACCGTCAACGCGCCAAAAAAAGAGAAGCCGCTCTTGCTGCTGGCAAAGAACCCATCAACTATAACAAAGTTACCCGCACCAAAAAATTAATTATCCGTATCAAATGGACCTTCGGGTTTTATGGCATTACGCTTTTTGCACCTTTGCTATTTTCAGTGCCGATTGGCAGTTACGTAGCCGCTAAATTCTACGGCAAATACCAAACAACCTTTATATTTATGTTGATCGGTTTGGCAGGCAACGCTTTTCTTCTCACGCTCATGAGCTATGCCCTTTTCTGATTGCCACCTCTTCTTTGACCTAGACCGCACCCTCTGGGATTTCGATCAAAATTCAGAAATTGCTTTGCGACAAATTTTTGTAGCCGAAGAGCTGGAGGCTCAAGTAGGTGGTTTTGATCATTTCCACAAGCAATACGTGTATCAAAATGCGCATCTCTGGAAACTCTACGGCAAGGGTATGATCAAAAAAGACGACCTCCGACACGAACGTTTTCGGGTCACGCTGAAGTATTTTAAAATCAAAGATGAAGCTTTGGTGCAACGGCTTTCAGACGCCTATGTACAGATTTCGCCGCGCCAAACTGCTTTGTTTCCGAAGGCCATAGAAACGCTAGAAACCCTCCAAAAGATGGGCTTCAAGCTCCACATCATTACCAATGGTTTTCAGGAGGTCCAGTTTGTAAAACTCGAAAACTGCGGCTTGAGGGCCTTTTTTGACGTCGTGGTATGTTCGGAGTTCGTGGGTAAGAATAAGCCCGATTTAGCCATTTTTAAATATGCGCTCAATCAAGCGGGTGCAAAGGCAGAAAAGTCGGTCATGATTGGCGACGATTACCACGTAGATGTAGCGGGTGCACTGCGCGCAGGCATGCAAGCCCTTTGGTTTGACCCCAGCGCTAAAAATCATTACAACTACGACAACTGTATTTCGGAACTTTCCGTGATCCCGGAACTGCTACCGAAGCTGTTGTTAACCTACTAATTCTTGACGGATTTTCTCGTAAAGCACCATTCCGGTAGCTACCCCTACGTTCAAAGAAGAAATGGCTCCTTTCATCGGGATTTTACAGCTGATATCTGCCAAATTGATGAGGTCTTGGGTAATGCCAGATTCTTCAGAACCCATGATAATGGCAACGCTACCTCTTAAATTGGTCTCGTGCAGTGGCACCAACGCTTTTTCTGTACACGCTACGATGCGCAAACCTGACTGCTGCAAGTAGAACAAAGACTGCTTGAGTTGCTCTGTTTTACAAATTGGAATGCGGTTGAGTGCGCCGGCAGAAGCTTTCATGGCATCGGAAGTAGCGAGGGCTGAACCTTTACTCGGGATGAGAACGGCGTCTATGCCCATGCATTCGGCACTGCGGATAATTGCCCCAAAGTTGCGAACGTCAGTAATGCGGTCTAGGACCAACACACTTGGTTTTTTGCCTTCTTCTAGCCATTGATCGATGAGCGGCTCAATTGCTTGATAGGTAATTGGCGGCACCATGGCAATGACGCCTTGGTGATTGCCTTCGGTTAAGGAATCTAGTTTTTGGTTCGGCACATACTGCAAGAAGTAATTCTTACCTGCAAGCGCTGCTCTTAGTTCTTCGAAAAGCGCTTTGTTGATGCCTTTTTGAATTAAGATTTTGTTGAGTTCACGACCTGCGTGAATAGCTTCTAGTACGGAGTGCACACCAAAGATGATATCGGTGCGTTCTTTGCGTTGGTAAGTGCGTTCTTTGGTTTCGCGACGTTCTGGACGCTCGCTTTTTTGATATTTGTCTTCCATTAGTGGATGTTAAGTTCGAGGCTTACATTGCCCTCGAGGGTGCGGGCCACTGGGCAAGCTTTGCCTGCTGCAATGACTTTCTTTTTGGTGAGTTCGTCCCAATCGTTGCCGCTGAGGTCAAGATCGAGGACAATTTTTGAAATCCGACGTGGGTCTGAGGCCATGTGTTTTTCGATGGTGGCTTCTGCTGCTACAAACGGAATGTTGTGGCTTTGGCAGTAGATACCCATGATGGTCATGACGCAAGAGGCCAGAGAGGTGGCTACGAGGTCGGTAGGTGAAAAAGCTTCGGCCTTGCCGTGGTTGTCTAGGGGTGCATCAGTGATGATGGTGGTGCCCGAACCTAAATGCGTACATTCGGTGCGGAGCTCTCCTAAATAACGGACGCTTGCAGTTTTCATGGGGCAAAGTTAATACTTCACCTCGACAAATCCGTGTTTCTCAAGAGGTATTCCTCCTTCGTACATCGCTTTGATGATATAAAAGTAGGTTCCTTCTTCAACTTTATCGCCATTTTGTGTGAGTCCGTTCCAGGAGCTAGCAGGATCTGTGTACTGATAAATGGTGTTGCCCCAACGGTTCACGATCGTACATTCGAATTCAGAAATACCACTGTATTGCACATAGAAACTGTTGTTTCCGTTCTCGGAAGAAAGGACAATAATGTTCGGCGCAATGATGTCACAAGGTTTAAAGCCAATAGTTGCGGTATCTGAATAGGTATAACACGCATTGCTAATGGTGTAAATGTAATTGCCAACTGCACTGATCATTCGAGGGTCATCGGTATTGCCGTCTAGCCAAGCGCCAAGTGTTTGCGGATTGTAGTTGCTTTGAAGTGTCCATTCGGTGAGCGTACTATCTTTAGGTACATTTAGAGTGAATGGATCAATCGAGAAACTCGAACCCTGACAAATATTCGTATCCAATAACTGGACATAAACGTACGGCGGAAACTCAATGAATTCGGTGAGGGTGATGCCACAAGCGTTGTCGGTGTAACTTATTGGGTAAACACCTGCATAGGTAGCAATGATCAAAGGATTTTCTGAAGTACTATTTGAAAACAAAATAGTGTTATCTGGGCAAGACCATGTTCCGCCCAAAGCAGAAAGCGTACCTTCAACTTGCTCTTGGTAATTACAGCCAAGGCTATCCAAATAGATGTATGGTTGTGCGTAAAGCTCTAGGGTTGTACTCGCTGTATGGTTACAAACTACATCGGTAAACGTAAGCGTGAAAATCCCAGATTCTGTTGCGTTGAGTGTCGGGTTCAAGGTGTTGTTGTTCGGCGTAAAATTGAGGGCAGCATTTGGATTATTGCTTGTGTAGGTCCAGGTGCCACCACCGACGTCAGCAGTTGTGCCTGTCACTTGAAAATTCAATTGACACAATGCAGAATCTGCAAAGATTTGAGGGTTAGGAGGTAAAGTGATATTTGCGCTGAGCGTTTGTTGACAAACGTTGTCGGTAAAGGAAACGATGTAGGTACCAGGTGCACTAATAGAAATAAGGGGCTCCAGTGCCGAAGTACTACTGAACGACACATTCGCCGAAGAGGCGGTCCAAAGACCCCCAGGCGAAACGGTGCCTAGTACTTGATACGTGTTCTGACAAACAATTGTATCCGCAAAAATGGTGGAAGCACTGGTGCCAAACACCGTAAAAGTGGTATCGGTGCTGCAAAGACCTGCAGAATCTAGCAGGTTAATGGTATAAGTACCTGCCCCCAATACATTATTGAATTGTGCATTTAAAGCAGGATTTGAAAGACCCCAACTCACGGTAGAATAAGCAACTGAATTAGGAATTGTTAAGCTTACAGAAGTGTCTGGCGGACAAAACGCTAATGGGCCTTGAAGGTTAATGGGCGCTGGGTTGACAACGTCAAAGGTGTCTGAAATGTGCTTGTAGCAACCATTTTTACTGACGGTTACACCATAAATTTGATCGGTGGTGATGCCACTTGTGGGCATAACGGTGAAGTCGTCCCAGAGGTAGCTGTCATAAGGACCATTGGAGACGCTTAAATCAATGGCTCCGCAGGAGTTTGCGATGACAAGCATTGCCGAGTCAAGGTTGTTGACAATAGTGTCGATCACAACTACAAAAGTAAGGGCAGTAACACCTGGGGTAGGTTGGTTGTCGTCGGTGGCGGTTACGGTAATGTTGTAGGTGCCCATGGTGGCTAAAGAGCCAACGGCACGCAATACTATATTAGCGGTATTGCCAGGCGTGTTTGATATTTGTTGTAAAGTGGTTAATCCTCCATTTGAATAGGTAATGGTGGTGCTTTGATTGGTTTCGGGTGAGAGGAAATTAATGCTGAAATCGGCGGAGTCGCCGAGGGCGCAAATTTTAAAGGTGTCGCAAGAAGCAATACCTTCTGGGATGGGCGGAATATTGCCACCGTTGGAAGCGTCGAAGGCAAAGCTTTTGTAGTCGAGCCAAGAGATGCCGTCTGGGTTGCCCAATGCGCCGTCGAAGTCGTTGCCGGCGTGGTCAAAGCGAGAAATGAGGAAGTAAGCCAAGCCATCGCCTTTGTTGGCGCCACAAGTTGCGGGTACACCGCCAAAACCGTTGATGCCCTGCGAAGCGTCGCCAGTGGTCCAGTCCATGTTTTGGTAGCAGAAGGCCACGTTACCGCCGTCGATCACGGGGTCAGAGCCGTTGGTAATGATGAGCTGAAAAGTATTGAGTTTGTCGCCGTGAAAAGCGTAGTAACCGACGTCTACCCAATTGACATAAACGGCTGTTGGTGTAATTTTATACAGCACTTGCCCGTTGCCGTTGCGCGTATCGACATCGGCCCAAAACGGCGCAACAATAGCATTGCCTGTCGACGGAAAGGCGGTAGCAGAAAAGGTAGAAAGTGGCCCGGTGAAGGTAATGTTCCCGTTGTTATTAATGTAAATGGAGTTGTAAGCCTGGCCGTACAAATTAAAGTTGAATGGGATAGGTATAAGACCTGTTGAGCCGTCGTCGTTGGGCTGCATGGCCAAAGTGTAGGTGGCGTCAGGCGCAATATAGCAGTCGCAGGCGTTGGCTTTGTTGTAGGTAGCAGGCTGAACGCTCGCCACTGGCAATTGAATAGAAGCATTCGCTGTTGTGTTGACTGTCCCTAGTTGGCCCGAACCTTTGAGCTGCTGGTAGAGTGGAGAATCGACAAGTACTTGTGCGCTGACTTGCTGAAATAAAAATAAAAAGACGGAAAAACGTATAATTTTAAACATAGTAGCAGGGCTTAAACCAAAAGGTTAGGACGTAAATTTTGAGTTTGAGGTTGCACGAATTTAATGTATTTTTAGCGAAAATTTAGGATATGAGATTACTTCTAGGGTTTTCCCTCTTATTGGCCAGTGTTACTTATGCACAAAAGAAAACAACCACACCTGTAGAAAAACCACCATATGACGCCGGAACGGTTGGCGCTCTGTCGTTTAGAATGGTGGGCCCGGCCCTCACCTCAGGGCGTGTAATTGACCTCGCTGTACACCCAACCAATAAAGACACATGGTATGTTGCTGCCGCTGCAGGCGGGGTGTGGTATACCCAAAATCACGGTATTACCTTTGAACCAATTTTTGATGGTTACGGGTCTTACTCCATTGGTTGTGTGACACTTGCGCCAAGTAATCCTAACACCGTTTGGGTGGGTTCGGGTGAGAACAACAACCAACGTTCAGTATCTTACGGCGATGGCGTTTATAAGTCAGTAGACGGTGGAAAGTCTTTTACAAACATGGGCCTCAAAAATTCTGAACACATCGGTGAAATCATCGTGCACCCGACAAATGAGAACATCATTTGGGTAGCAGCCTATGGCCCACTTTGGAGCAGCGGCGGCGAACGCGGTGTTTACAAAAGCACCGACGGTGGTAAAACCTGGACGCGCACGCTTTTCGTTTCTGAACACACCGGTATTGCTGAAATCGCGATGGATCCTAGTAATCCAGATATCTTATACGCTTCGGCACATCAACGCCGCCGCCACGAGTATACTTACATCGGGGGCGGCCCAGAGTCGGCGCTTTATAAATCTACCGATGGTGGTTTAACTTGGAAAGAAATCAATGCGGGTTTGCCAAAAGGTGACATGGGCCGCGTGGGTCTAGCTGTTTCGCCTGCCGATGCCAATGTCGTGTATGCCATTGTAGAAGCCCGCTACGACAAAGGAGGCGTATTCCGCTCTAGCAACAAAGGCGAAAGCTGGTCCAAGCAAGGATCTTTCTCTACCAGCGGCAACTACTACCAAGAAATCTTCTGCGATCCCCAAGACGTCAACAAAGTCTTTGCGATGGATACCTACATGCACCACAGTACCGACGGCGGCAAAAACTTTGTGCCAACCGGCGAGCGCAACAAACACGTAGACAACCACTGCATCTGGATTGACCCCAGCAACACCAATCACTGGTTGGTGGGTTGCGACGGCGGTTTGTATGAAACCTACACGCATGCCAAAGAATGGAGTTTTTATGGCAACTTGCCGATCATTCAATTTTATAAGGTCGTGACCGACAACGCCGCGCCTTTTTACAATATTTACGGTGGCACCCAAGACAACAATTCCATGGGTGGCCCTTCAGCTACGCAAAATGTATCGGGCATCCTCAATACGGATTGGTTCATTACCAATGGCGGCGACGGTTTTGAGTCTGCTACCGATTGGTCAAATCCAAACATTGCCTATGCCCAAGCACAATATGGTTGGCTTGTGCGCTATGACCGCATTTCTGGCGAAAAAGTGCCGATTCAGCCCATGCCAGCTGTTGGCGAGCCTGCGTATCGTTGGAACTGGGACGCACCTTTAATTGTATCCAAGCACGACGCCAGCACACTGTATTTTGCGGCCAACAAACTCTTTAAATCGAGCAATAAAGGCGACGACTGGCAAACCATTAGCCCCGACCTCACCCAACAAATCGACCGCAATGAAATAGAAGTCATGGGTCAAGTCTGGACCATCGATGCCGTCATGAAAAACGCCTCCACTACCATCTACGGGAATGTTGTAGCACTAGACGAATCGCCCAAAAAGAAAGGCTTACTATATGTAGGTACCGACGACGGCTTGGTGCAAGTTTCTGAAAACGATGGCCAAACCTGGACAAAATACGCAACTTTCCCTGGGGTGCCGCTCAACACTAGAGTGAACATGCTCACGGCGTCTGTACACCAAGAAAATATCGTTTATGCATGTTTCAATGCACAACGCCAAGGCGATTTCAAGCCCTATTTATTGAAATCTGCAGATAAAGGCAAGACCTGGACCAACATTGCGGCCAATTTACCGATCCGCGGTACGGTTTACTGCCTCAAACAAGACCCAGTTGTCGAAAACCTACTTTTTGTCGGGACCGAATTCGGTGCTTATTTCACCACCGACGGCGGCCTCAACTGGACCAAACTTTCAGGCTTGCCAACAATTGCGGTGTATGACCTCGACATCCAAGAGCGCGAGGTAGACCTCGTTGCCGCTACTTTTGGTCGTGGTTTTTATGTTTTGGACAACTACAGCCCTTTGCGCGCACTTTCCAAAGAAACCCTCGACAAAAAAGCACACTTGTATCCAGTGAAAGACGCCTTGCTCTACATCGAGGCTGATCCGCTGGGCTTAGAAGGAACGGGCTTCCAAGGGCACAACATGTGGTTTGCCAAAAATCCAAGCTTTGGCGCCACCTTTACTTTGCATTTGAAAGATGTTCCAGCTTCACTCAAGAGCGAGCGCCAAACCAAAGAGAAAGAATTAGAGAAAGACAAAAAAGACGTGAGCTACCCAACTTTTGAAGCGCTCAAAGCCGAGGCACTCGACGAAGCAGCGCAACTCATTTGGATCATTTCAGACGCCAACGGCACAGAAATCCGTCGCATGAGCAGCAGCCCGCAAAAAGGTTTGGTGCGCCAGCAATGGAATCTGCGCAAAGCCGGCACCAACCCAGTTGGCAATGGCGGCCGTGGCCCATTAGTTGTGCCGGGTACCTACTATGTGAAAGTCATGATGGTCCACAATGGCCAAGTAGAAGAACTCGTGGCCAACACGCCGTTTGTCGTCAAAGGACTCAACAATCAAACCTTAATTGCCAAAGATCTTTTTGGTCTCGATGAATTCCGCAGGGCGGTGGCAGAGCTCAACCGCAAGGTGAGCGGTTCGGAGAAACGCTTCGAGGAGCTCAATGACGAATTAGCGGTCTTAGAAAAAGCGGTACTCACATACCCGAACACCGACCTCTCGCTGCTCAAAGAAATTCGCGAACTCAAGGTGCTCAAAGCACAACTCCGCGAACAACTCTACGGAGACGACATCAGAACAAGACACGAATTCGAAACCGCCCCAACCTTCACCAGCCGTTTGGGCATGATCGACTACCAACTTTCTGAGAACACAACAGGTGTCAGTAAAACCCACAAGGCCAACTTAGAAATGGTAGAACTAGAATATGCGCAATTCAAGGTTAGCCTCGCAGCTTACCAAACACGTGTGTTGAAGCTTCACGAAGCACTTGATAAAGCAAATATTCCGTACACGAAGTCTAGATTGAATTGGAAGGAAGACTGAGTCCTATACTTTTTTACTGTAGGTCTTGTTTTTATTGCTGTAGTTGAGCACACCGTTTTCAATTTGAAAATCGGGGTTCTTCCAGACTTCCTCTGTTTGAAAAAGAAATGTGGTTTGCCCATTTGCGGGCTCTAATTCATAGAAATTGAAGTGATAGAGCGTGGCTACACAAATGTAGGTTTTGCCCGTTTTTTGGTCGAAATAAGCCCGTTTTTCACCGAGATAATACACATACGGCTCAGTGATTTCAATTTCTGCTTTCGATAAGATGGTGCCATCTGGCTGCATTAGTACCACAAAATTGACGCCTTCACTAATAAAAATGAGGCTGTCGTTTTTGAGGAAATAATCATATTCTTCGTATTCAGGTTCGTTGTATTGGCGCACGCCATGGTTGTGCACCTCTGGGCGTGTGCTAGGCGCAACATAAGTGGTCTTTGCTTTGGTTTTTTCTGGTGCTTTTGGTGTTTTCGGAACCTTCACTTCCTTCGCTGAAGGTTGCTTTTCTTCTTTGAAGGGTTTTTCAGGCTTTGCAATTTTGGTGGTTCGAACCAAGCCCCAGTGGATGTGCTCTGCTTGAAATCTGCCGAACAACGCTCTTTTATCAAAGACATTGTATTGAATCACGGCATCGTCGTCAAAGCCCGTTGGTCTACAAACCCCTTGTGCATTTTCTTTGGCAAGGCTGTCGGCTTTAAAGTTGGCCACTCTCGATCTTGCGATGATGATTTTCGTTTTTTCTTTATTCTGACCGCAAACGATTGTTTGCGTATTGGATGCTTTTTCTTCCTTCAGTTTTTCACCTTCAAACAGAAAAAGACCGCTAATGGCAGGTGCGTGCTTGCTGTGATACGCATTGAGTTTTGTTTTTTCGTGCAGCGATTTTTTAGCTAATTTTTGCCAGTTTTCCTCTGTATAACTGCTGTTTTGATCATCTAAAAACGATATTCCTATCGATTCCTCTTTATTGTTCTTGACGAGTTGGGTATTTAGATTGGCTATTTGATTTGTAAAAGGGGCTTGATGGGTAAGGGTAAAAGATGTTAGATTTTCAAAATTGTTTTGGGCTTGATACCTTGGTGGTTTTGCGTTGTAGCGGATATGCAGCTGAAAAAACACCGCGGCATTGACGATGATCAAGATGATGCTGAGTTTGCCCCATGTTTTGTTGCGTAGCAACTTGTTTTGTTGCTTCGTTTGTTTGAGCAACTCACTAATGTGCATGTCGCTGGCCTCAAAATGCAGTTCTTGCATTTTTTGTTTGAAGAGCTGATCAAACTGTTTGTTACTCGTTTTCATTGTCTATTGATTTCAGCGTTGAGATACGGGCACGAAGCGTTTTTCGAGAGGTTTTCAAATGCCATTTGACGGTTTCAATTGAAATCTCAAGTGCTTCGCTTATTTGTTTGATACTATATTCATCTATAGCATAAAGGTTAAAAACGACTTTAGAGGCAGGAGGAAGTTCATTCAGGAGTTGGAGGAGTTGTGCTGGAGCGGTGTTTTCTAGTTGGTCAATTTGGAAGTTGTGGTCCTGAATATCATCTTTGAGTTCGCTAAATTTAATGGCCGATTGCTTGTTGTTCCTTCTAAATTCATCTATCAATTCATTGCGCAGTATCCTGACAATCCATGCTTCAAATGAACTATTGCTGCGAAACTGATCAATGGATCGGATCATTTTCATAAAAGCATTATGGACTGCCGTTAGTTGTTCTTCCCGATTGTTCATGAAGCGTACCGCCACCGACATCATGATCGGGAATACATCCTTGTAGAGCTGTTGTAAAAAGCGCTCGTCTTGTTGTCTAATACGTTGTATGTCTTCGTTGGTCAGTTTCAAATAAATCGGTTTGCGCAAAACTTGTGTACACCGATATTACGAAAAAAATGAAGAGGAGGGGGGGTATTTATTTAATGACCTTTTCAGTATATAGTTTAGCGCCATCATTGAATTGAAGTAGGTAAGTTCCTCCAGGGAGATCTGCAGTATTGATTTGGGTTTTTTGAGCAGCGCTGATGCTTTGGGTTTTGAGCAGTTGGCCATTCATGTTGTACATACGGATTGTGCCTGATGTGGCTTTATCAAAGGAAATAGTGAGTTCGCTGCCCATTGGGTTACTGATACTAAACGGATTCTTACCGATTTCTTGTATGCCACTAAGCTCAGCGGCATCAGTAACCACAATTGTCTTCACATTTGATGACTTGATCACCGAACAGAATAGGGTAAATTGCAAGTTGTAGCAGAGGGTACCTGAGGTATTTGGCGCGTAATAATTGATGGCATAAGGAGTAATTAGCCCATTTGTATCGACGAAATTCCAGTTGGCTTGAATGGAATCATTGCCCAACAAGGTGATGTAATACAGATTTGCACTCGCACAGGCATTGAAATCGAAATTGCAGTCCTCTAATTCTTGGGTGTAAAGCGTTGTGTTTGTTGGGCCACAGTTGGCACCGTTCACCACTAGCGTATCGCCCATTGCTGGGTTCAGAATTTGAAGGGAGTCGCAGACCAGAAAACTACAACCTGCCATATCTTGTACATACAAACAGTAATTGTAACCAGGAAGTATATTGGAAATAGTTTGAACATTTTCACCGTTGCTCCAAGAATACATGTAGGGCGGGTTGCCACCTGTTGCATTTCCTGTCATGCTGCCATCGTTGGAAGTTGGTGTAGAAGCTGGGGTTTGTGAAATGCTTGCACTTAGAGTAGAACAAGGATTAGCACCAATACCAATTACAAATGTATAATTCAAAGAATCCAAGCCACCAGCAGGGTTGCTCTGCACAAGAGAAACTCCATAATATCCTTGACATAAATTGCCTATCTGATACGTATTGCTTGCAATGACAGCGCCACTTTCATACCAAGTGATAGACGATTGAATGACTCCCGCTGTGTTGGTGATGGCCGCTGTTGCGTCGCAAACGCCTGCAGCGCTCGCTGGAACAACGTCAATTTGTGCGTAAGTAAAATGAGTAGTGAAGAAAAAACTCAGGCCTAAAAAGATGGATTGAAGTAGGTTTTTGTTCATGGGGTGGAGTTTAAGTGTGATCGATTTAGATTTTTTCATTCACTTGACGTGTTTCATTTTAAATAGTTGCCTGAAAACCAATAAAAAAGGCCGCTCAACGAGCGGCCTTTTTTGATTTCAATTTAAGAAAATTGTTCTACTGATCGCCGAAACGCTCAATGACTTGTTGGGTAACGCCCGTGTTGGAGAACCCACCATCGTGGAAGAGGTTCTGCATGGTGACGTATTTGGTGAGGTCAGAGAACATGCTGATGCAGTAGTCGGCGCAGGCAATGGCGCTGGCGTTGCCGAGTGGCGACATTTGCTCAGAGAAGTTGATGAATTCGGTGAAGCCTTTGATGCCTTGGCCAGCGGTAGTGACGGTTGGCGACTGCGAGATGGTGTTGACGCGTACTTTCTTTTTGATACCGTAGTGATAGCCAAAAGAGCGTGCGATTGATTCGAGTAATGATTTGGCATCGGCCATGTCGTTGTAGTCAGGGAAAATGCGTTGTGCGGCAATGTAAGAAAGTGCCACAACAGATCCCCATTCGTTCATGGCATCGTGCTTGTAAAGGGTAGCGAGGGTTTTGTGCAAAGACATCGCGGAAACATCCATGGTTTGCCCGTAGTAGTTGTAGTCGTTTTCGGTGTAGTGTTTGCCTTTGCGCACATTCGGAGACATGCCGATGGAGTGGAGAACGAAGTCGATTTTACCTCCTAAGATTTCTTGTGCTTGCGTAACGAGGTTTTCGAGGTCCGCAATGCTAGTGGCATCGGCTGGGATGACTTGGCTTCCGGTTTCTGCCGCCAATTCATTGATTTCGCCCATGCGCATGGCGATGGGTGCATTGGTAAGTACAAAGGTTGCGCCTTCTTCGTGGGCTCTTTGTGCGACTTTCCAAGCGATACTTTGATTGTTTAGGGCACCAAATATGATCCCTCTTTTTCCTTTAAGTAAGTGATTTGACATGTGCTTCAATTTTCAACAAAGTTAACAACTTTATTTTTCGAGGATGCGCTTTAAATT
>CANHSA010000045.1 GCA_947463345.1 Flavobacteriales bacterium | reverse complement strand
TTTGAAAACAATAATTTGCTCACCGAAACAGGGGAGCTCAATGTAGCAACAGGTTATTTGAATTCTGTAAATAATTTGGTTGGTATTCCTGGTTTTGCAGCGGCACCAGGCACCAATGACCTCGCTCAAACTCAGCCGAAGGCCACCAATATACTAAGTACGGGCGCGTCGGTCACTACGCGTGTGGTACTTCCTACTACAGGTCCAACTTTACCTTTTATAGGTGGTTACCTCACCTCCTTGATTCCATTGCCAAACAATTGTTTTTATGCAGCCGGTATTGGCAGTAGCAACTCAAGTGGTGTATGGTATTTTGATGGCGTTAATTTTATACAACTGACAACTGCATTTTCAGCGATACGAACTTTAGAGGTTTTCAATGAACAGCTTTATTTCTCGACGGCAGAAAGCCCTGCAGGTGTTTATCAGGTGGGTAGCGGCCTGCCTACTACCGCTGGCCAAACAGTTTCACTTATTTTGGCCACACCTTCGCCAAGGGGTTTCTCGATCAGTCCGGATGCAAAACTTGCTTATGTAGCCGACGACCAGCCTGTTAACGGGCAGAGCGGTGGCGGTATTCAAAAATGGAAATTTGAAAATGCGAGTTGGAATAAAATCTACACCCACGGTCATAGGGCCAATGGTTTATTGGTAGACTACTCTGATTCATTGCCTAAAGTCTATGCCAGCACCTTTTTGGCAAGCCCAGGGCAGGACAACAACAAATTGCTAGTCTTGACAGATTCCAGTCTCAATGCAACAGCACAAGAGCTGGCCTCATCCGGAACCCATTTCATTTTTAAAGGTCTGGACTTTTCTCCGGCAGCCCCTCCTGCAATGCCACAGATTGCACAAGTGGAGCAACCAAGTTGTACAAACGGTTTTGGGAAAGTTCATTTAACAGGCTTGCCGGCTGGCCAATGGCGCATTACTGGTTTTCCGGGTGGTTCCAAAACAGGAACAGGTTCTTCTGCACTCGTCGAAGGTTTAGCACCGGGCCAGAATTATACATTTAAAGTGACAAGTTATACCGGACGAAGCTCTAACCTGACGGCAGCTGTTGTCATTCAAGCTGCGCCGGAAGTACCTGGTAATCCTACGGGTCAGGCCCAACAAAAACGTTGTGTTGGAGCGCTCATAAGTGATTTGAGCTTGGCGCAATCTAATCTGGTATGGTATCCAAGTTTATCGAGTACCCAGCCGTTGTCAAATGCGACACCGCTAGTGCATCAAGGTCATTATTTTGCGGCGCAATTAGGATTAAATGGCTGCGAGAGTTCTGGTCGTTGCGACGTAGAGGCTTTAGTTTTACCGATGGGTGCTTGGAAAGGCGCCGAACAAGGCTCTTGGAAGCAAGCGGTCAATTGGTGCGGCGGTGTGCCTGCGGTAGGTGCTACTGTGCTCATTCCAACGGCAACAACTGTTTTATTGGACACCACTGCAACACTTGCACTGCTCACCATTGCACCTGGGGCTCACCTCAAGTTAAAAGAGAGTAAAAAACTATCGGTCGATGGCGACATCAATTTGCATGGCCAACTTACTTTAGAAGACAAAGCAACGCTCGTGCAAGCCGCAAATAGTGCCTGGACAGGAAACGGCACTGTTCAACTTCAGCAATATATCACAGGTACTGGCCAAACTACTCCTAATGGTAGGTTTTGGTTTTTAGGTGCGCCTATGCCTACAACTTTAAGTTCAGATTTTGCTGCTCAAACGGCAAATGTGCTCAAGTATTTTAGTGAACCGTTGGGCAATTGGCAAGAAATTACAGGCGCCACAACACCGATTGAAGTAGGGAAGGGGTATTTTGTACAAAGCCTCAGCAATGATACGCTCGTATTTAATGGTACCACGCTCAACAACGGTAACTTCACGATTCCTTGCACCAGAACAGGCACCACTAATTTTTACCGCGGTTTCAATTTGGTTTCTAATCCGTATGCTTCCTATTTAGATTTCGATGCAGCCAATCTGACCAACTTACTACCAACTATGTGGTACCGTACCGCTGATCCTTTGCAAACAATGGTTTTTGATACCTACAACGCGCAAAGCGGTTTGGGAACAAGTTTGAGTGGCATTGCCGTCAATCAGTTTATTCCACCGCTGCAATCTTTCTGGGTGAAAATTCCCGACGGAAACACAACAGGGAGTATTGGTTTTACCAATGCCATGCGCAGTCACCACGCTGTGGGTTATGAAGGCTTGAAAAGTACGGCGCTAGATTTCCCTGCATTTATCAGGTTAAATCTAGAAGACGGCTTGCGCAAAGATCAATTGCTCATATATATGGATCAGCAAGTGAGTTCGCAGGTCGATGCTTTCGATGCCGAAAAAATGTTGGTTGTCAATTATCCTCAATGCTATACGGTTGTTAATGGTAAAAAGCTAGTGATCAATGCACTGAAGCTCCAAAAATCCAAAAATCAAATACCATTGGTTTTTGAGTTGCCGCAGTCTAAAATGTATACCATTCATGCCGAAGAATTGAATGTAGATAATGGTCTTGTTTTGTTAGAAGATAAGCAGCTAGGTATTCTTCAGGACCTCAGTATTCAGCCAACATATACATTCTATTCGACCAATGGCCTCATCGCGACAAGATTTGTACTGCACTTCAACGTGCCAAATGGCAATGCAGTTGGTCCTTTATTTGCACCAATAGACGCCAGCGAAATAGTTGATTTAGATGATTTACTCGATGTAACACATGATGCGCAAAACGGCATTATAGTGACGTTAGAGGCTGCGTACTTACCTGAAGGAACGCTACAGTTATATGACCTCTCGGGAAGGTTGGTATTTGAGAAACGATTTGAACAACAAATTGAATATCTACCTATTCCCAATGTGTCTGGCACTTACTTTTTGAATGTGAATTCTCAAAACCAATCAAAGATTTACAAGTTATTACTCACCAATTAATTTTCAAAAAAAAGAAAACACATGACAAACGTTAGCCAAAATACAGATTTGAAAACAAAGAAAAAATACAAAGCACCACTTATTGAGGTGGTGCTTTTAGATCATGAGATTGCTTTGGTGATGGCTTCAGAGAGTCCAACACCTCCGCCTGAATTTCTGAGTTTAGGCTTCAGCTTTAGTCGCGCATGCGCGATTGTGCGTTGAACTTTTTGTAGTTCAATAGCGCTTTAAAATAGACTTCCATGCCACCAATACCTCCTGTCGCTTGATTGAGTTTGGAGGTGTTGGCATCGAAGGAAAGACCAAAGCGGAATTGCGATACTTTCATTCCGAAGGTCGCAACAACGGCATCGCCGTGACGGTAGTAAACACCGTAGTTCACACAATTAGATTTATTGATACCGGTAATTTTTGAGCCTTCTTTGATGGTGTTTTCGAACGTTACCCCAGCTGTAAGGCTATTGGTGTTTCCTGTTCTGAAATACACAAAGTTAGGTTGAATGCGGAAGTCTGTGTTGCGCGTCGCTAAGTCGGCACCACCTTGCAATACCATTTGCATGTACATTTTGTCGCCGCTGAAAGACCAAGCCATTTTGGGCTTAATAAGGTGGTTGAGTGCATAGCCCGCATAGAAAGAAGAGCGGTTGTTGATTTGGTGCTGGAAGAAAATACCAGTTCCGAGATCCATGGTAGCGTAGCTGCCATTGATGCTGTTTTCTACAGACGTTGCAGGATTGAAAACCGAACCATCCCATTGATTTTCCCAAGTTTGACCCGAACGATCAGACGCTTGTTGGATAAAGCCAGGCGCTATACCAATGCTGAGTTTGTTTTGGCGGTCAAGTGCGAGGGTGTAGTTCAAAGGTAAAGAAACACTTAGGGTAGTGAGGTTGGCGGCGCCAGATTGGTCGCTGAGTATGTTAAAACCAATACCAAAGTTGTTGCGATTAGCCAAGCCTTCTTCCTTGATTTTGAATTCGCCATTGACAAAATTACTGCGGATACCAACGCCCATTTCAGGAACAGTTAACCATTGCGAGCGGTGATTGGCAAAGAAGCTCATGTCTCCTTGACCAGTTGCCACAGCACCAGGGTTGTAAATCATTTGTGACTGCGACCAATTAGAAATAAGGCGGTCGTGTTGTGCAGTAGCGCTAAATGTAGCTGCAAGTGCGAGGGATAAGAATACGTTGCTTTTCATGTGCTTATCTAAAAAGGGTCACGTTACCTTTGCGCGAGCCTGAACGGCCGTCAATGGTGCGGAAGTTTAAAATATAGGTGTAAGTGGCAGGGTTCATGGCCTTGCCTTTGTAGGTGCCGTCCCAGCCTTC
This sequence comes from Flavobacteriales bacterium, assembly GCA_947463345.1. GTDB lineage: Bacteria > Bacteroidota > Bacteroidia > Flavobacteriales_D > Crocinitomicaceae > UBA952. The sequence continues at coordinate 8,261 of CANHSA010000045.1, read as the reverse complement.
TTTGACGTCTGTGGTGCGGAACACTTGTTGACCGTAACGGTTAAAGACGCGTAGGTCGATCTCTGCGAGCGCGCCTCCTTCTTCAAAGCCGTTGCCAAAATTGCTATCTGCATCTACGTTGGTGAGTACGCGGAAAAAGTCGTTCTCGCCGTCGTCATTGGGAGAGAAGGAATTTGGCAGCTCTACTTTAACAAGATTTGCAAAATTAACGGTTACCAATACGGTATCGTAGGCAAAACAGCCGTTTAGGCCGTATTGTACTACATAATAAGTGGTGTAAAATGGAGTTACTGTCAAGGAGTCGCCTGCAATACAGGTGCTGCAACCCGGGATGCTATCTGCAGCTACACCGCTTGGGTACCACGTGAGGTTGCCACCAAACGGGGCGCCTTCAGCGTATAAATAAGCTTCTTGAAACATGTCAATAGTAGTATCGGGAATCACGACATAAACTCCTGCTAAGGTATCTGAAATGGTGCTTGTAATGGTTGGCATTGGCAAGACCGTTACAAATTGGGTAATGGTACTTACCGCACCTTGAGGGTTTGTAGCGTTAAGGGTAATCGCAAAAGGACCAGTTGTACTTGCCGTGTTGAAACAAATAGGACCAGGGTTTTGACCTACAAAAGTAGCTGGGCTCGCATTTTGGAAAGTCCAGAGATAGGTGAGGTCGTCGCCGGTGGAGTTGTTCACTACAAAAATGCAGTCGCCTTCACATAGAATGTTGTCGGGGTCTGAAATGGTGAAGTTGGCGGAAGGGGCCTGAGCATAGCTGAGCCATGCAAAACAGGAGGCAAAAAATAAAGTAAAAGCTTTCATACGCTTGTTAAAGATGTACAATCATACGAAAGTACGCAAAAAAGTTTCAATTAGTGCAAATCTTGGGCGGCTAACAAGAGAATCAGCTCTTTTACTTCCTTGATGTCGTGCACTCTAAAAATGCGTGCACCTTTCGTGTGGGCAAGTGTTTGTAAGATGCTCGTGCCATTTAATGCTTCGTCAGGGCTGCAATTTAATTTCTTGGTAATCATTGATTTTCTAGAGACGCCAACAAGCAGAGGAGCGCCTAACAGATGCAGGTGTTCTAATTTTTGCAGCAGTTCATGGTTTTCGTTCAGGCTTTTGCCAAAACCAAAGCCCGGGTCGATTAAAATATCGGTGCAACCCATAGCCTTGAGTGCGGCTTGTTTTTCAGAAAGAAAGGAAAGCGCATCGCTGACAATACCTTTGTTTTTGAGATGAGAGCTCGCTTCATTTTGCTGATCTGCGCGGTTATAATTGAGGATGTATGGTATTTGGCTTGCGGCTACAACTGGCCATAGTGTGGGGTCGAACTGACCAGCCGAAATATCGTTGATGATATCTGCGCCTTGTTCGATGCCATGTTGGGCAACTGCACCGTAATAGGTATCCAAGGACACGAGCAAATGAGGAAAGTTCTTTTTGAGCGCCAGGATGCTGTCCCCCAAGCGCTCGATTTCTTCTTGCGCACTATTGATACTTGCGTTCGGACGCGTTGAGCTTGCGCCCAGATCTAGGATGTCCGCGCCAGCGTCAATCATGTTTTTGGCGCGTTCGAGGAGTTGTTCTTGTTTCAAAACGCGACTCTGTTCAAAGAAGGAGTCGGGCGTTATGTTCAAAATTCCCATTATCTTTGGTTGGCTGAAGTCGTGGAGTACGCCTTTTATATTTAAAAAGCGGCTCTTCTGAAATGCCGTACTTAGTTCCTTAGCTTGACTCATGACACAAACGCAAATACAATACACAAATGTAATGACTATTTGTCGAGAGATTTTCGAAAAAAAAACACTCGACTACGGACTCTCTTGGCGCATCTTGCGACCGAGCTCTTTAACTGACCAACTTTTTATCAAAGCACAGCGCATCCGCACCATTCAAGAAACGGGCAAAAATTTGGTAGGCGAAAGCTTTGAAGACGCTTTTCAAGCCATTGTCAATTATTGCATCATGGCCATTATACAAGTCCGAGAACCCGCAGGTTTGCAAGACACCATGCAAGCGCAAGAAGCCATTGTAAAGTACAAGCAAATTGCTGCCGAGGCGCAAGCCCTCATGGAGCGCAAAAACCACGACTACGGCGAAGCCTGGCGCGACATGCGCGTGAGCTCCCTCACGGACCTCATTCTGAGCAAAATCATGCGCATCAAGCAAATTGAAGACAACGCTGGCGCCACTCAAGTTTCTGAAGGGGTGGAAGGCAATTATTTTGACATGCTGAATTACAGCGTTTTTGCACTTATTCATTTAGAAAATTGTTAAGAGGCTGTTAAAGTGCAGTCAAGATCCAATTACGCGTTTAATTTTACCTCAAAACCAAACACATGCAACCAATCGAACGCTATCTCCCCTGGAGTATCCGCATGCTCATCGCTGGGCTCTTCCTCGTGTCGGCCTACGGCAAAATTTATCCAGACCCTTCGGCTTACGGAACTATTTCCATGTTTGAAATCAAACAACTGTATCCGTTAGGTTTTTCGGTTGAGCTCGCCAAAATTTTCTCCCGAAGCCTTATTGGCTTAGAGTTCGGCCTTGGCTTGTTGTTGCTTTTTCCTTTTGATCTCAAAAAATGGGTCATTCCGGCACTCATCGCCATGCTTGGCATTTTTGTCGTGCACCTCTCCATCGAAATTTTAACCACTGGCAACAAAGGCAATTGCGGTTGTTTTGGCGCCCTTTTACCCATGACCCCATTAGAAGCGATTATGAAAAACATTTTATCAATTGGCCTATTGGCCTTGCTTTGGAAGCGCTACGGCGCCCAACTCCCTGAGCGTTCCAACATTTGGTTCTTAACAACCATTATTGCTGTTTGCATGTTGCTCATGTTTATGCTCATTCCGACCTACAAAGCGGCAACGGCTAGTGTAGCCATTCCAAATGAAGCAAATAAAAATGAAGTACAGACCCCAATTACACCAGACCCGCAAGTTTCGCAAAACGCACCAACTGCTGGCCCGACCAAAGACACCACTAAGGTTGTTCAGCCAAAGGAGCAGGGCCCAAAAATGAAGAAATCGGGCTACGAAAAGCACTTTGCCAACATCAATCAAGGCAAAAAGCTCCTTTGTTTCTTTGCGCCAAGCTGCGACCACTGCCGCGCTACAGCCAAACAACTTACGGCGCTTAAAAATAGCACGCCAGGTTTTCCTGAAATTCAGATTTTATTCATGGACGAAGCCGCAGAAGAAATTCCGGACTTCTTTAAGTTTGCTGGCGCGTCTTATACATACAAAGTACTAGATATCATTGAGTTTTGGACTGTATTAGGCGGAAACCGCGATGTGCCAGGCGTGGCCTATTTATGGAACGGAAACCTCGTCAAACTCTACCATGGTCCAGAAGGTGCAGAGGCTTTCAACAAAGAAGACTTGAAAACCCAATTACAAAAGCAAAAGTTGCGCTGATAAAAGTCTTATTTTCGTTTCATGCGAAAAAAGATACTCGCGGCAAATTGGAAAATGAATTTGACGCAACCAGCAGTTGACACCTGGCTAAATACCTTCCATACCCTTGACTGGCATTCCTCGAAAGCCGAAGTCAGGATTTATCCGAGCGCTATCTATTTGAAGCAAATCGTTGAGAAGGACGTGCATGTTGGTGCCCAAAATGTATTTTCCGAGTCAAGAGGTGCTTACACTGGTGAAATCTCGATAGAACAACTACAAAATATCGACGTGCAGTCAACACTTATTGGCCACTCTGAACGCCGTCAAATTTTTGCAGAAGACAACAATGTGATTGCGCAAAAAGTACAGGCGTGTGCGCAAGGCTCTTTTCCTTTTATACTTTGCTGTGGAGAAGCGCTTCAAACACGAGAGCTAGGGGAACACTTACCCTTTGTATTAGCTCAACTTTCCGATAATTTAAGTCAGTTGAGCGCTGCGCAACTTCATTTATTGGTAGTGGCCTATGAACCAATTTGGGCAATCGGTACGGGCTTAAGCGCAGATATCGCTCAAGTCACCGAAATGCATCTGGCCATCCGCAACCATTTGGTGCACCTTTTTGGCGCAGCTGGTCAAATTGTACCCATCCTATACGGTGGAAGCGTCAATGCCGAGAACGCCGCAGCAATTTTCAGTTGTTCGGATGTAGATGGCGCACTAGTCGGTGGTGCAGCGCTGAACCCACTCACTTTTCATCAACTTTGGCAAGCCCTCCACGCATGAATTACTACGAACTTCAACTCCATCTTGGTAAATTTGACACTTGGCACGACATCTTTGTGGCCTATTTAGCAGAACTCGATTACGAAAGTTTTGTCGAAGAAGCGCCTCAGCTCAAAGCGTATATTCCGGAATCTAGTTATGACGGCGCTGCCCTACAGACTTTACTCGGGCAATTGCAAGCAAGTGGTGCCGAAATAGAAAGTTACGATCTTGCGCTGCTGCCGCAACAAAATTGGAATGCCACCTGGGAAGCCCAGTTCGAACCTGTATTTATTGGTGAAAACCTGCGCATTGTGGCGCCGTTTCATGCATTAGCGCCCTTTGACGGCATCGAGCTTACGATCTTGCCCAAAATGAGTTTTGGTACGGGGCACCACCAAACCACACACCTCATTTGCCAAAACATGCTTTCCATGGATTGGGAAGGCAAGACTGTTCTCGATATGGGCGCTGGCACCGGCGTTTTGGCCATTTTAGCAGAGCGTTTGGGCGCACAACAAATTGTAGCCATTGAAATCGAAGAATGGTCTGCTGAAAACATCCTTGAAAATGTAGCGCTCAATAAAAGCCAGCGCATCAGCGCTATTCACGGTGGGGCAGAAGCTATTCCAGCAACCCAGTTTGATGTCATTTTAGCAAACATCAACAAAAATGTACTACTTGAGCAACTGCCCAACTACAGCCATGCAATTGCCAGCGGCGGACTCCTCTTACTGAGTGGATTTTTTGTAACCGATGCGCCTGATCTCGTTGCAGCGGCTGCACAAGTTGGTTTCGAATGGGTCAGAACCGACGCCCGCGAAAACTGGGCCGTAGTGCTCCTAAAAAAAATACAATGACAAAAAAGCTTTTATTGTTCTTGGGCATACTCACCTGTATCCCTCATTTTGTGGCACAAACCTTTCCGCTTGAACGCGATAAATTTGTCAAAGCATGGCAGCAACTTGTGCTCGACGAAAGCGCTCAAGGCTATCTCAAAGACCAATTGCCCCAATTAATCAAAGGCTCTACGCTCAACGATACGCAATTTAAGAAGCTGCAAGAAAACTGCAACCAATTGCAAGCCAAAGAAGTGCCCGCATATCCTGACTTACTGGATTTCATGCAGGCCAGCATTGCCATTGTTCAAAACAAGGTAAGTCCTGATTTAGCCAACCCATGGTACAAATATGTGTTTGACTACGCCAAATCACCCGATGAAAAACTCACTGCTTTTTTAGATTTTTCGGTCGATTTTTTCAAATATGGCGCGTTGTACAAGGAACGCAGTTTTACCTGGACCGCTCAGGGCGGCACCCTCCGTTGGGTCGACGGCAAAAAGCTCATGATTGAAGCAACTAATGTCAATTTGAAATGCATCAAATACGACGACGACAAGCGTCCGGAAGACTCCATTGTGGTGTACAACACCTCTGGTAACTTTGACATGCAGACCAAACGCTTCGACGGTAAAAACGGTACGCTCAACTGGGAAAAAGTCAAATTACCCAAAAATGAAACTTATGCAAGCCTCCGTTCTTATAAAGCAGACCTCCAAACCGCCAAACTCAAGGCCGATTCCGTTTCGCTTTCGACACCCTATTTCGCGACGCCAATTTTAGGCAAACTCACCGACCTTACCACCCTCGATTTAGCGGAGCAAGAGTCAGCGCCTCAATTCACATCTTATGAAAAAAGATTGAAAATCAATGAGTTGAGACCTCAAATGGATTACGATGGTAGTTTTACCCTAGAAGGAGCCGACTTCATCGGAAAGGGCGCAGCGGGCAAACCTGCCAAACTCATTTTCAAACGCGAGTCAAAGGTGGTTTTTGAAATCAGTTCTGCGGGTTTTGAGATGTCTCCACTACAAATCTTGGCCCGAAATGCGACGGCGGTGCTGCGCTACAAAAACGGCGATTCACTCAGTATTCAGGAGTGCTTCTTTACTTTTGACGAAAAACAGCAACAATTGCGCTTAGCAGCAGCGCAGCGGGGCACCGACTACTTCCCATTTGTGGACAGCTACTTCAAATTGTATTGTTATGCGCCAGTGTTGACCTGGAAAAAAGGCACCCCTGATCCATACTTCACCTTTGATGTCGGGACCGCTCAAGAACGCAAAATGGCCCGCTTTGAATCCATGAATTACTTTGATAAAGCCCTCTACAGCCGTTTTGCTAGCGCTGGTACCAACGATCCATTCAGACAATTTTCGCTATTAGTTGAAAAACAAGGCACGACTTTATTTACCGAAGGCGAATTGGCCAATGCCATGAAAAAAACCATCGACCAAGTGAAGCCACTCTTTGTCGATTTATTAGCTGCCGGTTTGCTCATTTCAGACCCGCTACAAAAGAAAATACAAGTAAGCCCTAAGCTTTTGGCATATGCAGCAGCCGTGCAGGGGAGTGGCGACTACGACAACATTCTGGTGGTGTCCGATTTGCGCAAAGTTCAGGACCCGATTTACGCGAGCATTAGTCTCGACAAGCAAGAGCTCATTTTCAGACAAGTTCAGCAAATTACTCTCTCGGAAGCCCAACAAGTGCGCATTTTCCCGGATACTTCAATCGTCTATATGTATGAAAATCGCGACATCGGTTTCTCTGGCACGCTGCAAGCCGGTAAGTGCGAGATCCAAACCAAGTTCTCCAAGTTTGACTACGAAAATTTTCAAGTCAATTTGCTCACCACCGAACGCACTGCCTTTAGGGTACGCCCATTGCGCAAAGAAGACGGGCAAGAATCCATTCTTTTATTGAGTAGTATCAAAGGTTTGCGGGGCACCTTGCGCATAGACGAACCCGACAACAAAGCTGGCAAACCCAACGAAAGCACGCAGTATCCCATCCTTAGTTCTATTGCGCCTTCCAATATTTTTTACAGCGATCGGTCTATCCTAAAAGGCGCCTACGATTCAACGCGGTTTTATTACCAACTCAATGCCTTTGAATTAGATAGCCTCGATAATTTTGCCGAGAAAGCCTTGAAGTTGGAAGGTAATTTGATTTCAGCCGGCATCTTTCCAAAAATTCCTGAGCCTTTGCGCATCATGAACGACTACTCCCTGGGCTTTATCACCAGTGCTCCTGAAGCTGGTTATCCTTTTTATGAGACGAATTCGCGCTACAACAAGCAAATTTATTTGTCTCATAATGGTTTACAAGGGTCGGGTAGCATTGACTTTCTGCACACGACAGCTATTTCCAAGAAGCTCACATTTCTGCCCGACTCCACCATTGGCCTCGTGGCATTTAACGCACCAGAACAAAAAACAGGTGTGCGTTATCCTTTAGCCAAGTCAGAAAAGGCCTACATGAGTTTCGAACCAAGAAAAGAGCGCCTACTGATTGCTTCATACGGCGACACACCGCTACTCTTATTCAATGAAGAAGTACTTTTAGATGGCGCCCTGACCCTTGATAAAAAAGAAATGAGTGGTAAGGGAACACTATTTTACAAAGAAGCACAGCTGACGGCCAAAGATTTTAAATTCACAGATGTAGATATCAATTCGGAGAATGCAGCTTTTGCCCTGCGCAATCGCTTCTCTCAATATGGCGAAAATCCGTTGGCCATTCAGTCCGACGAAATGAAAGCACATATAAGTTTTAAAACACGCATTGGCGAATTCGCCTCCAACGGTACTAAACGCATCATGTTTCCTGCCAACGAATACTTTTGTCAGATGGATAAATTCACGTGGTTTATCGACGGCGAATCATTAGACTTCAAAAAGAACAAAGGAGGCGAAACGACCTTTGAAAGTGGTGCCGACCTCGCTCGCAATAACTTTTATTCTACCAATGAAAAACAAGATTCATTGCAATTCAAATCGCTGAGTGCTAAATACGACCTCAAGCGTCAATTGATCCTCTGTGATGCAGTTGAGTATATTCAAGTGGGCGACGCCCGAATTTTCCCGGACTCCTCAAGGGTCCGCATCCGCAAAGCTGCGCTCATGGATACGCTTAAAAATGCGCAGGTTTTAGCTAACTACATTACCAAATTCCACCGTTTTGAGCAAGCCGATTTATTTATTGGTGGCAGAATGTCTTATGCTGGAAAAGGTATTTATCCGTATTTTGA
>CANHSA010000044.1 GCA_947463345.1 Flavobacteriales bacterium | reverse complement strand
ATGTTGGCTGCGAGTTGTTCGGAAGCCCTGCCTGCAAAGATTTTTACGCCCACGATACTTAAAATTGGATGCAAAGGTAAGGAATTAAGAACTAATTTTGTAATACAATGAGTCAAAAGCTACAATATTCCTTGTTCAAACGCCTTTTCGCATTTGCCAAGCCCTATAAAAAATACCTAGTTGTAGCTGTGAGCGCAACAATTTTGTTAGCTGCGCTATCACCCTCGAGGCCCTACGTTATCGGCCAGATCATCGACCGCTATCTCTTAAAAGACAAGGATCCCAACATGTTGCTATTGGGGTCTTTACTTGTTTTACTGATGCTTTTGCTTGAAGCAGTGCTGCAGGTGGTAGGGACTTATTTTTCAAATTTACTTGCGCAGTCAGTCATCCGAGACCTGCGTCAAAAGGTTATCCGCCATTTTATGAAGCTGCGCGTATCGTATTTTGATAAGAATCCGGTTGGGGCAATGGTGACCAGAGTTGTTTCGGATATGGAAGCAATTACGGAGGTGTTTTCTTCGGGCATGATGGATATAGCTGCCGATTTACTGTCGTTGGTGCTCATTATAACCTTCATGTTTTTAACAGATTGGCAATTGGCACTAATGACATTATTGCCTGTGCCCATCCTGATTTTTGCAACCCGCATCTTTGCGCGTTCCATGAAAACGTCTTTTCAGCAAGAAAGACAAGCCGTCACAAAGCTCAACACATTTGTTCAGGAAAGACTCACCGGCATGAGCCTTGTTCAATTATTTAATCGCCAAAAACAAGAGGCGGGACATTTTGATCAAATCAATGCCGAGCACAGAGCAGCACATATCAAAGCCGTATGGGCAAATTCAATTTTTTTCCCTGTCGTAGAACTGCTCAGCTCCTTGTCAATTGCCGCCCTACTTGTATGGGGAGCATTACAAGCAGAAGGCAAAACAGATGCACAAATCCAAAATATGTTTGGCGAGTTATTCGCTTTTGTATTTTGGATCAGTCAGCTGTATCGCCCCATCAGAATGTTGGCCGACAAATTCAATGTACTGCAGCGTGGAACAGTTCGTGCTGAACGCATTTTTGCTGTTCTCGATGAACAAACCGATGTTCAAGATAAGGGCAGCCTCACAAAGGTAGATTTCAATCAAAATTTGCGCTTTAAAGACGTCAGTTTCTCTTATGTTGCCAATCAACCTGTTATTGCAGACCTGAATTTAGACATTAGCTATGGCCAAACCATTGCAATTGTGGGTGCTACTGGTTCTGGCAAAACTACGCTTGTCAATTTGTTAGGTCGTTTTTACGAACATCAATCGGGCCAAATTTTAATTGGTGAAGTCCCGATTGAAGCAATTGAACTGCAAACGTTGCGCAAGAATATTGCCATTGTTCTTCAGGACGTATTTTTATTTTCCGACACCGTTTTTAACAATATCACCTTGGGTGACCCATCTATTACTTTGGAACAGGTGATCAAGGCTGCAAAAGAAGTTGGCGCACATGATTTTATTAGTGCGCTACCCGAACAATATGCGCATAAAATTGGCGAAAGAGGAGGAACGCTTTCTACAGGGCAGCGCCAGCTATTGGCTTTTATTAGGGCCTATGTTTATCAGCCTTCCCTATTAATTCTAGATGAGGCCACATCAAGTGTCGACAGCGAAAGCGAGTTATTGATTCAGCGCGCAACTGAAAAACTCACTGCTGGCAGAACCTCCATTGTTATTGCACACCGTCTTTCAACAATTCGTCAGGCTGACCGCATTATTGTGATGGAAAAAGGCCGCATTATTGAACAGGGCACCCATGACGAGTTACTCGCTTTGGATGGCCATTATAAAAATTTGTCCGACAGACAATATTTCAATCAGGAAGAATGAAACGTTTTAAAATAGGCGGAGTGCCAGAACATTTTAACCTTCCGTGGCGACTTGCCATTGAAGAAGGCAAGTTCAAAGCTGCAGGAATTGAACTCCATTGGTCCGACATGACAGGCGGAACCGGTCAAATGATCAAAGGACTTCAGGCCGGATCCTTGGATATAGCCGTTCTTTTAACAGAGGGCATAACCCGCGCAATTTTAAAAGGTTTGGACGCCAAGATTATTGCTGTTTATGTGCAAAGCCCGTTGTGCTGGGGAATTCACGTCCCTGTTAATCAGTCTATTCAAGAGTTAAAGGACCTCGATAGCGCTACTTTTGCCATTTCAAGAGAGGGCTCTGGCTCACATTTAATGAGTTATGTCCTCGCTCAACGCGAAGGTTGGGAGTCAAGTTCACTGTCATTTGAAGTTGTTGGCGATGTTTATGGCGGCCTTTGGGCGCTCAGTCACGGAGAGGCTAATGGCTTTCTTTGGGAGAAATACACCACTCAGCCTTTTGTAGACCAAGCCAAATGCAAGCGCATTGGGGAAGTTTACACGCCCTGGCCTTGTTTTGTAATCGCCGCAAGAAACGAAGTATTGCAGTCCGACGAAGCCCTTTTAAAGATGGTTTTATCGATTGTCCAAGCGCGCGCGGCGCAACTCAAGCAAGCACTAGACTCACCTGAGGTACTTGCCTGGCGCTACGCGTTAAAAAAAGACGAAGTAGCGGCTTGGTTGAGCGAGACAGAATGGTCCAACTCGTCGGTTTTAGAAAGCTCCGAACTTCAAAAAACCGTTGAAACATTACTCGAATTGGAATTAATCAGTCCGGATGAAGCAAAAGATTGGCCTACAAAATTGCTCGGATGAGGCTGAGGTTAGGATTTTTCTTTTTAAGCATTGCTTTTTTGGGTCTTGGGCAAGGCCTTGATTTAGGCACAATAACATATGCGCCACCTTGGGTAGCAAACCTCAGTAGTCCTTACAACGAAACTTCGGGTTTGGTTTTTATCAGTGACACGATTTTATCAATCAACGACAGCGGGAACACACCTTCAGTGCATGCCTTGCGCGCGTCTGACGGCGCTCATGTGCATAGTTGGACCGTAACAAATGCACAAAATCAAGATTGGGAAGCGTTGACGCAAAGCCCCACTCATTTGTTCATAGCTGATGTTGGCAATAATGTTGGCAATCGCACTTCGTTAGCTATTTACAGCATTGCAAAAGCGGAACTAAACACAAATGACGCCATCCTTTTGGCGCAAAAGCAAACGTTTAAATTTGCAGACCAGCCTGTATCGGGCTTACAAGTGAATGCACATAATTACGACTGCGAAGCCGTGTTCTATTGGCATGATTCCCTCCACTTATTTTCTAAAAATTGGCAAAATCTATGGACAAGGCATTATGTGTTGCCTCTTACTTGGCAAGACACGCTGGTGATATCTCCCGTTGATTCATTTGAAGTGAATGGCTTGATAACAGACGCTGCAATAGACTCAAGCAATGGAAGTTTCTATTTGTTGGGCTATAAAAAGGAGTTGAGCGGATTATACAGTTCGTTTATGTATCGTTTTTTGAATCAGGACGATTTGTTTTTTGCTTCAGATTATCAACGCATTGAGCTGGGTTCAACCTTAAATTTAGCACAAACAGAAGGCATTTGTGTGTCGGGTTCTGCAACCGGGTTTATGAGTGGAGAACAAATTGTTTCGGTTCTTACAATTGCGCCAAAACTTCATTCCTTTAACTTTTCAAATTTATCAGCCGTCTCAAATGGGAAGAACCCAACTATTTATTTTCATATCCATACACTTTATATTCCTCAGGAGCTTTTGTCTGAATATAAGCTTTTGGATACAAGCGGCAGAATAGCGACAAGTTGGGTTGAAGGAAAAAATCACCAAGATTTAACTAAGTTGAAACCGGGAACATATTACTTAATTGGGCCAGGTTTTCGTCGTACTTGGGTGAAAACCAATTAAATAATTAAGGCAGTTGTTCTTTGCGTATCTGTACTTGCTCAGTAATTGACGCCCTTTGTTCATTTGCCTATAAACAAGTCTTCAATTGAATTATATTCATAGAACTAAACTTTGCAGTATGATTCCACTTATACCTCAATTCGACAATAATTTTTGGTGGGCAGTTGCAGCAGTGCTGGCAATTGCAAGCATTATTTTTGCAGTTTTTTTGATGGACCGCAAAAACTAAAAGCTCTTCAGTGCGCGCTGAACTTCATGATCATGAATATTCATGACTTGATAGTAGCCGTTCTCTAAGAAAAGATGTCGGGCAATTTCTGCCTTGAGCAACTGCTTTATATTTTCTTTGCTATGTAAAAACTCGTTGCGTTGTAAACGCACGTTGAATTCTTTAGCGGCGAACGTTGTAAATTTAGTCAGGAGTTGGTCTGTGACTTGAAACTGCGCTAGATATTGCTGAAGGCTGTAATTTAGATCGACCTGATTGAGGTAGTCAAAAGCAAACGCATTAAATACGCCGCCCCATTGCAATTCGGAAAGATACAAGGAGGTCCCGGTTGTGTCACCTGCAATAAAGACATCCGGCATGATGCCCCCTCCGCCATAAACAGTGCGGCCTTTGCGCGTTTTGTATTTGAGTGAATCTACAAAAATGCTGGAATCTGGTTTAAAGTACTCTTCGGCATACGCCTTTTGCTCTTCGGCACGATAGGCTTCGTAACCCTTCTTGTAAGGTCTTTGTATGGAACGGCCTGATGGCGTATAGTAACGCGCAACTGTGATGCGGAGGTTACTGCCGTCTTTTAATTGTTTGTCTTGCTGAATGAGTCCTTTGCCATATGACCTGCGACCTACAATTTTGGCGCGGTCGTTGTCTTGAAGTGCTCCTGCGAGGATTTCGCTGGCCGATGCCGATTGTGCATCTATGAGCACCACCACTTTCGTTTTTTCGAGGATCCCTGCTGCGCTTGCGAAATGTTTCTTTTCTTGGCTGTGTTGACCTTTTGAACTTAAGATGAGGTAGCCGTTGGGTAGAAATTCGTCGGCAATTTGGATGGCGGCATCCATAGTGCCCCCTCCATTTCCACGGAGGTCAAGGAGTAGTTTTTTCATTCCTTTTGCTTGAAGCTGCAGCGCGGCGTTATGGAATTCTTGTGCGGTTGGTACAGAAAATTGTGCAATTTGGATGTAGCCGGTTTGCTTTTCAATCATGTAATATGCGGGCACCGTAGATATTGGTATGGTGTTGCGCACAAGTGTTTTTTGGAGTTTCTTTCCTTTGCGGTAGATGGTTACCTTCACTTGTGTATCTGGCGAACCTTTAAGTCTTGCCATGACTTTTTCATTGCTGATAGATTTGCCCGTAGCCGGCTTGCCATTGATGGAAATGATGCGGTCGCCGCGTTTTAAACCCCCTATGAAGGCCGGAGAGAGCGCATTGACATGCGTGACACAGATCGTGTCGCGGAACAGCAAGAAGCGCACGCCTATACCCCCAAACGCCGCATTTGTTTGTTCGTCCAGGAACTTGAGGTTTTTGGCTGAAATATAGTTGCTGTGTGGGTCAAGTTTGTGTAGCATTTCGGAAATCGTCTTTTCGAAGATTTCTTCTTTGTTGATTTTGTCGACGTATTGTTCGTCTAGTACTTGAAAGATTTGTTCGAGCTTCTGGAGTTCTTTACTTGAATTGCTCGAATTGCTGAAAAGTTCACTGCCGATCCAGATGCCTAAGGCAGCAATGGAGGTGAGTAATATTGGGAGCCAGTATAGTGGTTTAGGGCCTTCTTCAGACATCGTCTATGTTTTCAATTTGTGATACGTCTAGACCAGCAGATTTTAGGAACTCAACGCCAGACATATCTTTATAGGCCTCGCGGTAGACCAAACGCTTGATTCCGGATTGTAAGACGAGTTTGCTGCAGTCTTTACAAGGTGAATGAGTGAGGTAAAGAGTGGCATCTTTACAATTATTGGTGGAGCGCGCTACTTTAAGGATGGCGTTTGCCTCGGCGTGTAAAACGTACCAATGGGTTTGGTTGTGCTCGTCTTCACAGCAGTTGTCAAAGCCAGCGGGCGTGCCATTATAGCCATCAGAAATGATGATGGCATCTTTAACGATGATAGCGCCAACTTGTTTTCTGGTGCAATGCGAGAGCAGCGCCCAACTTGCAGCTAAGCGCAAATAAGCTTTGTCGTAACGAAGTTGTTTGGGGTCGAGGTTATGCGCCATGTCTGATATGACCACCGAGATAGCCTGTAAATGCAAATAGAATAAAAGCGACAATACCAACGACGAGCGTGAATAACTCGATTTTTTTGGCGCTCTGCCATTGAGCACGCTCTGCCCATAACCCAACGATGGCAGCTGCAGTTAAGAGAAAAACAAAGTAAAGCGAGTTCTCGGCCATTTCTTCATGGATATGAATAACCTTGTGTGAGATGCCTTTTATGTGTTCAATGCTTTCCTCTGCGGGCTCACCGGTAAAGTAGGCGACAAAGCCACCAATACCGCTAATCAGTAGTATAATGTAAGCACTAAAAGTGGTGTTTAAATTCGGTTTGAGCAGCGCAACAACTAATAAAAGAACGCCGAAAAGTGAGCCGAGTATAGGAAAGTGATTGCTGAGTAAATGCAGATAAGCCATGGATGTTCTGTTTATGTTTATCGAAAGTTACACAAAAATCAGTGACCGTAGTAAGGAGAGATCATTAAATAGACTACAACACCAGTAATTGCAACATATAACCAAATTGGAAATGCAAAGCGCGCCCATTTTTTATGCTTTTGGTAGTTGCCCTCCCACGCATGTAGGTAGGTAAAAAGGACAACTGGAATGACGGCGACACTGAGTGAGATATGCGAAAGCAATAAAATGATATAAGCCAACCTAGATGACTTCACGTAATTGAGTTCTATTTCATCTAGCTTGCCATTGGCATCTAAATCACCGTAAAGTGTAGAATCGGAGGTCATGTGGTAAGCTACATAACAAAGCAAGAATAAAACACTGAGCCCGAGTGCAACTTGAATGGTTTTTTGATGCAAGGCCACCTTGCCATTTTTAATGAATGTGAGCGCAAGAATAAGTAAAACGGCCGTGATGCCATTGATTGTAGCGTAAATAGGCGGCAGAAAGGAGAAGTCTACACCCTCTACTTTAATGCCAAAAAGCGCGGCAACGGCAATAGGTATAACAATTGAAACAGCAACAATCCATTTGCGAAGGTTTGTTTTATTGGGCATCGAATTGGTATTCATAGGTGAAAAGTGTTTGGGTGTCATTGATTAACCGTTGAAATTCTTTTTTGTTGACACTGAGGTCTGGCTGCACAACCTCGTATACGCCGCGCACGTATCCTTTTTTGTCGACAAGAGTAAATGCGCCTGAATGCGCATAACCGCCTAATGCTTCTTCTTCGCGACCGGCAAAAATGAGGAAATGTTCGATGCCTAATTGGTGGGTAAATGCTTCATTACCGCTCAGAAATGCCCAATTGGGATTGGTAATTCCGAGCTTATTTTTATGTTGTTTTAACTTACTTGGCGTATCGTTGGTGGGGTCAATTGTAAAAGATAAGTATTGCAGCTCTTTTTGGTAAGGTGCGAGCGCTTTGGCAACGTTCTTCAATTGCGTATTCATGATGGGGCAAATACTTGGGCAATTCGCAAAAAAGAATTCGCTGATCCAAACCTTTCCTGCATAGGTTTTGTCGCTTACCAATACGGAATCTTCATTGAAGAAGGTAAAACTTGGAATGCGCTGATAGATGGTGTCGGTGGTTGTTTTTCCGTTGTGTTGGCGATAAGAAACATCGTAATTCCCTAAGTAGGGAAGGCGTCTTTGGCTTTTTTCTGAGCAAGAAATCGCCAATACAAGACAAATGACAACCCAGTTAATTTTGTTTTTTAGCACGTTCCTTGTCGTATTGTTTAAGCAAAAGGGCAAGGTGCTCTTTCATTTTACGAATCATGCCTTCAGTATGGCCGTTGAGCACCATTCTTAAATGGTTCTGTTTGTCTAGCAGCATAATGAGTTCATTATAAGAAACACCGCCAAAGTATTTTTTATTCTTAACAATAAGCTTTTGCCCGTTGTTGGAGAGGTCATAGAATATTTTTGGATCGGCATTGACGAGTTGCCAAAGTTCGGGATCATATCCCTCGACGTTGCTGCGCAACATGTCTTGAATGTCAAGGAGTTCACTATCAGAAACTGGATTGCCTAAAGAATCTACAACGATAGAAAGCAGACGAACCTGCTTGAGCTTTTTGCGCTTGTTGGTGCGCAAATCTTTGTAAAGATTTTGGGTAAGCGGAAAAAAAGCTAGACCACAGTTGTGCGGACAGCTCGTTTGAAGGGTGGTAATTAGGACAATTTGGTCTTGGTAATCTTGAAGAGATAGCTCTTGTTTGCCTTTATGATTGTAAACAGAAAAGGTTGGTGTTTTCACCAACCCATAATCTGCTAATTTTTTAAAACGGTGATCGCAACCACGTGTGGCGATGAAAATCAAAAAAAGCGCTGGCCCAAAGACAAGAGAGAGTGCTAATATGGATCTCTTTTTACTGCGGGTGGCGGTTTGGTCTTCCATGAATTATTGCCACATAGTTTCCCAAACGCTGCCAACGGCAGTGCCTTCCCAGAGGGCGATGAAAATCAGGTATAAGACAAAAATAAAGTAAGGAACGAGGATCACGTTGCGCAAGTATTTGCGTTCGTCTCCGAGGTGCATAAAGACCATTACGATATAGCCCGCTTTAAGGAGCGTGAGCAAAATAAAGATGATTTTAACGGTGGTCCACCAATCTGAAGATTGTTTGATGCTGGCACCAATAAACACCTCGATGATGGTAATCAAAGTCAAAAGAATAGTGACTTTGTAGATTTTGCTGCGGATTTCTTTTCCTTTAGCTTCGTCGTGATGTCCGTGAAGTGAATATTCTATGAGGTCGTCTCTTTCCATGTTGTGTGTCGTTTAAGAGAATTACAATAAATAAAAGAAGGTAAATACAAAGACCCAAACGAGGTCAACGAAGTGCCAGTACAAACCGGTTTTTTCAACCATTTCGTAGTGGCCGCGTTTGTGGTAAGTTCCGGATAAAACACCAAGTAAAATGAGAATATTGATGATGACCCCTGAAAATACGTGGAACCCGTGGAACCCTGTAATGAAGAAGAAGAATTGCGCGTATTGTTGTGGGCCGTATTCGTTTTGTTTCATGTTGGCACCGTAGATGACGCGGTTTTTTTCACCAGCATAGAGAGACTCATAATAGAGTTGCTCAGCTTTTTTTCCTTTGATTTCTTTGCCACCAACCTTGTAAAGCTTACCACTTTTTTTGATGATGAGCTTCATGTCGTGGTCGTGTGCTTTGTTGATTTTGGCAACAGAACCATCGGCAAGGTGAATTTTGCCAGCTTCTAAATGACCTAGTTCGGCAGCGTGTTGGAATTGGTGCATGAGGTCTTCTTTGATGACCGCACCAACTTTATGTTTTTTACCGGCTTCAAGGACGGTAAAATTGTTGATTTCACCGAAATGACCTTTAACAATGGCTACAGAACCATCGGAAAGTTCGATTTTACCGAATTCAGAACCATGAATAAAGTGTGACCATTCCCAAGCTTGGGAGCCTAAAAAGAAAAAACCACCAATAACCGTAGCGATCATCCATTTGGTAACTCCTTTGCGGTCCATGCGGTGGCCGGCTTCAACAGCCAATACCATAGTAACCGAAGATACGATGAGGATGAAGGTCATGAGGGCTACGTAAAGCAGCGGATATCCATGACCCAAGAAAGGCATGGAGTTAAAGGTTTCTTCACCAATCGGCCAAGCATCTTGGGCGTCGTGGCGTGTAAAACCATAAGCAATTAATAAACCGCTGAAAGTGAGTGCATCCGAAACGAGGAAGAACCACATCATTAGTTTGCCATAACTTGTTTGGAAAGGGGATTCTTTACCACCCCATAGTGTTTTGGCGTCTAGTTGTGCAGAATGTCCGGCCATTTTAAGAGAAATTTTTGTGCAAGTTTAGTGAATAAAAATCAAAAAGACGAGTAAATACAACCACAAAAGCCCTAAAAAGTGCCAGAAGATACTGCTCAGTCTGAGTGATAATGTATTTTGAGAATTAAACTTACCTGAAAATGAGGCAATTGCAACTTTAACTAGGTAAAGCAAGGCAATGAGCACATGTAAGAGATGCACAAAAGTAATGAGGTATAGATACGATGAAGCAGAATCGGCAGCTTGCATGGCGCTTAATTGCATGTGTGGTTTTAAAGCCGTGCCGTTGTATTTCAGTTGGCGGTCTTGGTAATCGAGTTCTTTTCCGCTGTAGTAGATGGTGAAGTCTTTGCCATAGGTGCCATGGGCAAAGAAATCGCCGCGTTTATCGCGGATATGAATAGCAAGTTCGCTCAAGCGGATTTCATCGGAAAAAGTCAGTTGGGTGCTGTCGTTGGCAAACAATTGCTGGTCTTTAATGAGGACAGGACTGCCGTTATAAAAGAGTTCAATTTGAGAATTCAGAGCTTTGATGCGGAGCGGCGTGTTGCGGTCGATTTTCTCAAATTGCTTGAAATATGACTGAATTTTCTTGAAGTCAGAATTGGCAATTGGCTTGCCGTTAATGAGGTATTCATTGCCGTCTACAGCGACGAGATCGCCTTTGTATTTAATTTCGTAATAATCTCCATAGCGACCGTTTGTAACAAGCATGTCGTTGACGGGGTTCAGGCCTTTATCGACGAGCTCTCCGTATCCTTGAAACTGAAAATAAAGGAACGCCGCGCCAAAAAGAAGTGTGGCGGTCATGGCGCCTTGTAATTGGCCTTGCTTGTCTTTTTTGGCGCCTTGTATAGCCCACCAGAAACTCAAGGAGCTGAGCGCAATAAAGAGGGTGCTTAGGTAAAAACCAGTAGGCATTGGGTATTTCAGCCAAAAGGATTTGCCCATTGAGACGTAGTAGCCAGACGTAAGCCCCGCAAAGAGCATGACAATACTGAAAATCCCGACGTAAACGAGATTCTTTTTCATTTTTTCCCTGACTTCAGGTTTTAAGTCTTGTTCGTAATTCATGACAGTGTTTTTAGTAAGTCAATAAAGTGATCGGTTCGATCAAAAACATAAATGAATTGGATGATCGGTAAGTAAACAAACGAAGCGAACATGAGTTTACGCGCATCGGAAGTTTCGCAACTGTGATAGAGTTTATAAGACAAATAAAAGAACCAAATACCCATAATACTTGCTGCTATAAGCGTAATGTAGCCTGTCCAGCCGAGGATCCAGGGCATGAGGCTAAATGGAATAAGCGCAAGTGAATAGACCATGATTTGAAAACCAGATGCTTTGTCTTTGCCTGTTTTAGAGGGCAGCAAAGAAAATCCGGCTTTTTTGTAGTCGTCGTAGAGTACCCAAGCAATGGCCCAGAAGTGTGGAAATTGCCAAGTAAATTGAACAAAGAAGAGAATGCCAGGCACGAAGCCGAAGGCGTCGGTAGCAGCAATGGCCCCTAAAAATGGTGGAATTGCACCGGGAAAAGCGCCCACAAATACTGCCCACGGGGTAATTTGTTTGAGGGGCGTATAGATGAAAACATAACTCACAAATGCGAGTACGCCAAGCAAAGCACTTTTGAGGTTGATGAGGTAGAGCAAATAGGTGCCAACTAAAAGAAATAATATGACCACAATGTAGGCTTCTTTGAGCTGCATTTGGCCGGTAGGCAAAGGCCTGCGGTTGGTGCGGTTCATGATTTTGTCGAGGTCGCGTTCCCAAATTTGATTGGCGCCGTTTGATGCGCCTGTGACGAGCGTACCGCCTAGCATGAGGTAGGTGACCTCGAGCCAATTTTGTCCGCCAGCGAACAAATAGCCTGTGAGTGCAGATAAAATGACTAAAAAGGAAAGTCTGAACTTGGTGAAAACCAAGTAGGTTTTAAATTTAGTTGGTTGCTTTTGGATCGCTTCTGACATTGCTACAAAATTACGTCAAATAGGCCTTGTAAAACAGCTAAAACAAGCCAAATCAAAAGAAATAAAAATCCAAAGGCAATGAATAATGCCCCGAGGGTGTCTATGATGAGTCCGCCAATTAAAAAGAGCACTACGCCAACTAAGAGAAAGACCAAGCCGACCACGCCAAACGAATGTCCAACGGCGCCAAAAATACCTTTAGACTGTGGTTTAAGATTTTTGCTTGCGGTAGCGTGGTGTAGGTAATGATTGGGTTGGTGTTTGATTTTAGGTTTTACTGAATGGTTGTTGGTTGTTTTGGAAGAAGTCTGGACTGTTTGATTATTTGCGCTTTTTTGCGAAATTATGGGTTCTCTGTTCTCTAAAAATGATGTTGTGGATTGTTCTGTAGGGTGAAAAACCTCTTGAGATGGCGAGATGAAAGTTTTAATAAGAGTAGTTCTCTCTTTTTTAAATTTTGTAATGGATATTGTATCTGTTTCAATGTTTTGCTCTGAATGTGGAAGCTGCTCAACTTTGCTCCCTCGGAGAAAAACATCTGTGGAATAACAGGAAGATAAGAGTACAAATAATACAAATAGACTAGATAGATTCAGGTATTTCATGGTAATATTCATTTTTGATGAAATAATCTAAGAGCCCTTCTTTGAGGAGATGCTGTTGTTGTTGATGGTTGAGAGCAGGTAGGCGTTGATTGAGAGTAAAGTGCGGCCAGAGGTCGGCGTCGCGGCCATCGAAGGTATAGTAGCCGTAAGGTTCAAGCAGTGTGCAAATAGCAATGTGCATGAGTTCCATCTTTTGTTGTTTGGAAAAGGTTTGGTGCCCCATGCCGAGTTCGTTTACACCTACAAGGAACAAAAACGTAGACATGTCCATACCGGGGCCAAAGTCTTTTTCAAGGTGTTTTTGAAGTTTTTGAAAACGGAGTTCGATGTCGTGATCCATGTTGCAAAAATACGCATAGAAGGCCGATATAAAGCACAAAAAAAGGGGCCTCTTTCGAAAGCCCCTCCTTTTCATCAATCAACTTCTTATTTTTTCACAAATTGCTTGCTGCTGTTACCAGTAGCTGTTGCGATTTGGATAGTGTAGATACCCGCTTTAAGCGCTTCTACATTGATTTCTTGAGTTAAGCCGTTGCCAACAAATGTTGCAACTACTTTACCAGTAAGGTCAAGAATGCGGATTTGTTGCATTGCGTCAGTTGCTTTAACTGTCATGATGGTGTTCACAGGGTTAGGGTAGATAGCTACTGTTGCCGCT
>CANHSA010000043.1 GCA_947463345.1 Flavobacteriales bacterium | reverse complement strand
GTTCAAACAGTTTACAACAACCTTCCGCAAGCGCTAGAAGACATCAAAAAACAAATGCAGCCTACCGACTTACTTTGGGTTACGGGTAGTTTTTTCTTAATCTCGGACTTACCCACTGAAAAAAAGATTTTTTAAAGTATCTTTGCAGTAATGGAAAAGCAAGTCATCCTCAATGCCACCCAGCTCGAACTGACGCTCAAACGGCTTTCCCATGAACTCATTGAAACCCACGGCAACTTTGAAAACTCTGTTTTAATAGGTCTTCAGCCACGTGGAATCCACGTCACAACCCGCCTCAAAACCATGCTCGAATTCATTTTGGGTCATGACATCCAAGCAGGCAACCTCGACATCACTTTTCACCGCGACGACTTCCGCCGCAGAGAAACTCCTTTGCTTCCGAGCATTACCAACATCGATTTTTCTATTGAGAACAAACGCATTATTCTCATAGACGACGTCTTGTTTACTGGCAGAACCATCCGTGCAGGTTTAGATGCCTTGCTTACTTTTGGGCGTCCATCGCAAGTGCAACTTTTAGCACTCATCGACAGACGCTTCAGCCGTGACCTCCCTATTCAGGCCGACTACATCGGTAAAACCGTGGACACACTCGCCTCTGAACGCGTAGCCGTAGAATGGAAAGAAAGCGAAGGACAAGACCAAATTTTATTATTCACAAAAGAAGGACATGAAGCAGCTCAGCGTTGATCACCTTACTGGCATCGTAGACCTCACGCGTCAAGACATCGAACTCATCCTCGAAACCGCTGCTCGTTTCAAAGAAGTAATCAATCGCCCGATTAAAAAAGTACCTTCACTTCGCGACATCACCATCGCCAACGTTTTTTTTGAAAATTCTACCAGAACACGCCTCTCCTTTGAGCTGGCACAAAAAAGACTTTCTGCCGATGTCGTCAATTTCAGTGCGGCAAGCTCTTCGGTTAAAAAAGGCGAAACACTCGTAGACACCGTCAATAACATCCTCGCCATGAAAGTAGACATGGTCGTGATGCGCCACCCAAATCCTGGGGCAGCTAAATTTTTATCGCAAAAAATCAAAGCGAGAGTTGTCAATGCGGGCGATGGTACACACGAACATCCTACCCAAGCTTTGCTGGACGCATTCTCCATTCAAGAAAAACTCGGAACAGTAGAAGGTAAAAAAGTAGTCATTGTAGGCGATATCCTACACTCTAGGGTTGCGCTCAGCAATATCTACTGCCTTCAAAAACTGGGTGCAGAAGTCATGGTTTGCGGGCCAAGCACACTCATCCCAAAATACATCGGCGAACTCGGTGTCAAGGTTTCTCACAACCTCCGAGAAGCATTAGAATGGTGCGATGTCGCCAATATGTTGCGCATACAATTAGAGCGTCAAGACATCAAATACTTCCCATCTTTACGAGAATACGCCCAGTTATTTGGCCTAGATAAAACCTTGCTCGATAGCCTTTCCAAAGAAATTGTCATCATGCACCCGGGTCCAATAAATCGTGGGGTAGAGATTTCTTCAGACGTTGCGGATTCTTCCCAAAGTATCATCTTGGATCAGGTCGAGAACGGCGTTGCAGTGCGCATGGCCGTTATTTATTTGCTCGCCGCCAAGATCGAAAGATAATTTAGTTATTTTTGAGCAAACCATTGCTATGAATTTCTCCGTGGACCCACAGGGCCAAATTGTTGTTGTGAGCACCGAAGTTGAAAAACTCGATGCCAGCAATGCTCCTGAACTCAAAGCCCACTTCTTGCAGCTCAATAAGGTAGGTACCAACTACATAGTCCTAGACATGAGCAAAACCAAATACTGCGACTCCTCAGGCCTATCGGCAGTTCTTATTGCCAACCGTCTTTGCAAGGACACGAATGGAAAATTCGCTTTAGCAGGTTTACAGCCAAGTGTGCTCAAACTGATCGAAATTGCTCAACTCGACAAAGTGCTCACTATCGGAAATTCAAAAAACGCCGCTTTAGACCTACTTGCAAAGTGAGTTTTGAACTCCACATACTTGGCTCTGGTGCGGCACTACCTACCGCTAAAAGACAAGCCACTGCCCAGTACATCAACTGCAACGAAAGACACATTTTAATTGATTGTGCTGAAGGCACCCAACAACAACTGCGCAAATACAGCTTGAAGCTGCAAAAAATCCAATTTATACTCATTTCGCATCTACATGGCGACCATTTCTTTGGTTTGCCCGGGTTGCTTTCTACCATGCATTTATTAGGTCGCAACAAAAAACTGCATGTTTTCGGCCCTCCAGGGCTTGAAGATTTAATGAGGGCTATGCTTGCTGCCGGCGGTCATCCACTACAGTTTGACATCACTTTTCAAACCGTTGAACCAGGCTTAAAACAACTCATTTTTGAAGACCGACTCATTGCCATTCATGCGTTTGCGCTCAAACACCGCATTCCTACAATTGGTTACCGCATCGACGAAAAACCCAAATTGCTCAACCTCGATAAAGAAGCCATTAAGGCAGCGGGCTTGCGCATTGAAGACCTCCCTAAATTAAAAGCTGGTATTTCCATCGAAAGAGATGGTAAAAAATACAATTACAAAAAGTTTACGCTTCCTGCCCAGGCAACATATAGTTATGCCTATTGCTCAGATACCAAACCGAGTCCGAACTATTTAGCAGCCATTGACGGCGTAGATTTATTATACCACGAGGCCACCTTTACCCAACAACACCTCGAGCGCGCCAAAAGCACCTTCCATTCGACTGCCCAACAAGCAGGCCAACAAGCAACTAATGCCAATTGTAAGTATCTCTTACTCGGGCATTTTTCTTCTCGCTACGACGACACCGAAATACATCTGCACGAAGCGCGCCAGACGCATTCAAATGTAGCTGCCGCAGAAGACGGCATGCATATTGTTCTTGGGAAATGGCTGCCTATTTTTGGGACCGCTGATAAAACACCAACGCCACCAGCGCAAAAATAGCATTTGGCAACCAAACGGACCAGAGTGTTGGGAAGCCAACTTTAACAGCTGCAACAGTCAGCATTTTCATGGCAAAAATATAGACGAAAATAAAGGCCAAGCCAATAGCGATGTTCATCCCTTGGCCGCCTCTTTTTTTCTGGGAAGCCACAGAAACACCAATAATTGTCAAAATGTAGGTCGCAAATGGAAATGCGGTTCTTTGATGGAGTTCTATCTCAAACTCAGGCACCAATTTAGATCCTTTTAATTTTTCGCGATCAATG
The DNA here is from genome assembly GCA_947463345.1 of Flavobacteriales bacterium. Lineage (GTDB taxonomy): Bacteria > Bacteroidota > Bacteroidia > Flavobacteriales_D > Crocinitomicaceae > UBA952. The sequence goes on along the minus strand of CANHSA010000043.1, from coordinate 10,084 downwards.
GCGTTTTTGAGTTCGGTATAAGTTAGGGCCTGCGCTGCGTTATCGCGCTGGGCCATTTCTTCGATGCGGTAAACAAATGTGGTGTCTTTGTGTCTGCCATGAATGAGCTTTGCTTTGGGAAAGGTGTAATCCTTCTCATAGTAATCGGTGAGCTCCCAGTTATTGGTTCCTGGCTTATTTTTAGCAAAACGCGCACGCAAAAAATACATAGGCTTGTTGTCTTTGCTCCATTTTTGAATGGTTAAATCATTGACGCGTTGTTCTTGAGCAGCATAATTCGAAAAGTATACCAGTTCATTCCCTGGATATTCTGCTTGATAGTTATTGACCGTCAGGACATCTCGGTAATAGCGCTCTTCAAAAGCCAAACGAACTTTATTGGTGCGCGGAATGATCAAATGATTGAGTACTAAAGACATTATTGTAAGCAGCGTAGCGCCAATGAAATAGGGCCTTAAAAAGCGGGCAACCGGGCGGCCAGAAAACCAAATTGGGATGATTTCGGTATTCTGTGCCATTTTGCCCGTAAACCAAATGACCGATAAGAAAATGATCATGGAGGAGAACGTATTGCCGTAATAAAGGATAAAAGTGACGTAATAACTGAAGAAAATTTCTTGAAGGGGTGCTTTGTTGCTGATGAACTCGCTCAGTTTTTCAGAAATATCAAAAACGACCGAAAAGAGCATAATGAGCCCAAGCATGAAAAAGAACGTGCTTAAGAACTTCTTAATGATATAGCGATCGATGCGTTTAAGCATTTTTTAGAGTCGTTGACCTAGTTTGGTGACCACTTGATTTTTCCAGGCTACAAATTCTCCTGCAGCGATTTTCTCGCGAGCTACACGCATGAGTTCGAGGTAAAAAGCCAAGTTGTGAATAGTGGCAATCTGAATGCCGAGATATTCACCTGTTTTGATCAAATGACGTAAATAGGCTTTGGTATAGACTTGATCTACCCAAACTTTACTAGAAGGATCGAGCGAGCTGAAATCTTTGGCCCATTTTTCATTTTTAATGTTAATGGTGCCTTCCCATGTGTATAACAAACCATGGCGGGCGTTTCTGCTTGGCATCACGCAATCGAACATATCGACTCCCAAAGCAATAGACTCCAATAAATTGATTGGAGTTCCTACACCCATCAGGTAGCGCGGTTTTTCGGTTGGTAAAATGCCGCAAACCAACTCGGTCATCTCGTAGAGTTCGTCGTCGGGTTCACCTACAGACAAACCCCCGATTGCATTACCCACAGCATCAAAGGAGGCAATTGCATGGGCTGATTCTTCTCTTAAATCTTTGTAGGTACTTCCCTGAACAATAGGAAAAAGTGCTTGCTCGTAACCATATTTTGGTTCGGTCTGGTCCATTGCGGTAAAACAGCGCGCTAGCCAACGGTGCGTGAGGTGCATAGAGCGCTTGGCATAGGCGTAGTCGCAAGGATAAGGTGTGCATTCGTCGAAGGCCATGATGATGTCTGCGCCAATACTGCGCTGAATTTCTATGGCGCGTTCTGGCGTAAAGAAATGATAGCTGCCGTCTATGTGCGATTGAAACTTTACACCTTCTTCTTGTATTTTGCGCGAACCAGATAATGAATAAACCTGATAACCGCCGCTGTCTGTCAAAATGGGACGCTCCCATCCGATGAACTGATGCAAACCACCTGCTGCCTCTAATACATCAGTGCCCGGTCGCAAAAATAAATGGTAGGTATTGCCCAAAATAATTTGCGCATTGATGTCATCTCGGAGTTCTTGCTGATGGACCCCTTTTACTGAGCCTACCGTTCCAACGGGCATAAAAATGGGGGTTTCTATGGTGCCATGGGCTGTGTGTAGCCTTCCGAGTCGGGCTTTAGATTGAGAATCTGTCTTTAAGAGGTCAAAGTGCATAACAATGTTGAAAAATACCTTGAACAAAGATACGGGTATTTAAATTCCCTAGACATCTTTGTACTCAGAGATGACGTACTTACCGCACATTCAAAACGACATTTGGGCCTACCTGCTCTTCAGTGCCATTGTATTGGGCGCCATACAACTGTTTTATGTTTTCAATTTCTACGCCAGATTCGCCTACAAGAAAAGTAAGGCCACCGAAAACCAAGGCAACTTTCCACCTATTTCCGTAATTATTGCCGCCCGCAATGAATCTGACAACCTCTACGAACACCTCCCTACCATTTTAAGTCAAGATTACCCAAACTATGAAGTAATTGTCGTTAACAACCAAAGTATAGACGACAGCAATTGGATTTTAACCGCCTTTGCCCAACAATTTCCTCAATTAAAAGTGGTCGAAATCTCGCGCAGCCCACACCTCAAGCCGGGTAAAAAACTCCCCATCACACTCGGCATTAAAGCAGCTTCTCACGACTTTTTTGTACTCACCGATGCCGATTGTCAGCCGCTAAGTAATCAGTGGCTCAAGAACATGATGAGCAGCTTGTCGGCAGATCGTCAGTTTACCATTGGCTACAGTCCTTTCACCAAAGCAAAAGGATTCTTAAACAAACTTGTGCGTTTCGACAACGCCTGGATGGGTGCCAATGCCTACGCATATGCTCTCGCAGGCCGACCTTTCAAGGCCAGTGGTCGAAACATCGCCTACTCCAAACAACTCTTCCAGAAAGTCAACGGTTTCAAATCACATTACGCAATTAGCCCCGGAGACGACGACCTCCTTTTGCAAGATGCCATCCAATTTACAAAAGTCAGCATCATGGACGAACCCAGCTCTTTTGTGCGCTCAGCAGCACCATCTAGCTGGACCAACTGGTTCCGACAGAAGGCGAAATACCACATTAGTTCTGCACGTTATCCTGTTATTAAAAAAGTATTGTTAGGAATCTATCCGCTGAGCCTCATTTTGATGTGGATTTCTTTTGTTGCTTTGTGCGTGAATTTAAATTACTTGCCTCTGAGTGCAAGTATTTTTATGGGCATAATTGCAATTAAATGGTGGCTTCAGGGCAGGTGTCTGAACCGACTTGGCGAAAAGAAACTCATGTTCTTCTTTCCAATTTGGGATCTCTTCTATAGCATTCTGATGCCCATCGTTTATTACATATCCGAAAGGCAAAAATATTACCGATGGTAGAAAACGAGCATTTATCTGAGAAAGCCAAACACGATCTCCAATTGGTTGCAGCAGCCAAAGGCGGAAGCCAAGCTGCCTATGCTGACCTCATGGAGCGTTACCGCGACTCAATTTATTTCATGATGCTCAAAATGGTCAAGAACTCCGATGACGCCGATGACCTCACCATAGAAGCCTTCGGAAAAGCTTTTGCGCGCCTAGACCAATACTCGCCTAGCTTTGCATTCAGCACCTGGCTTTTCAAGATAGCTTCCAATAACTGCATCGATTTTATCCGAAAAAAACGCGTTGAGGTTACCTCTATAGATCGTGGCATCACCACAAGCGACGGCGAGCGCATGCACATCGATGCGAAATCCCAGACGCTCAACCCCGAAGAAACGATTATCCAGGGGCAAAGGTTGGTGCATATGCGTTTACTCGTGAGTAAACTCAAACCTAAATACCGCGAACTCGTCGAGAAGCGCTATTTCGAAGAAAAGAGCTACGAAGAAATTGCAGAAGAACTCAACTTGCCTTTGGGCACCGTAAAAGCTCAGTTATTTCGCGCACGAGATTTCTTGGCAGCCATGATGCAGCAGACCAAAGACAGTATTTAATGACCCTCCTCACTTCGTATTTTCCTGATTTAAGTCCAGAACAAATTCGTCAATTTGAGGCCTTGGAGGGTTTGTATCAAACCTGGAATGCCCAAATCAATGTCATTTCAAGAAAAGACACCGATCACTTTTATGAACGACACGTCTTGCATTCGTTGGCCATTGCCAAAATTGTCCAATTTTTACCTGGTTCTTCGGTGCTAGACATCGGAACCGGCGGCGGCTTTCCTGGCATACCTCTAGCCATTCTCTTTCCAGAGGTACAGTTCCATTTGGTCGATTCCATCGGTAAAAAAATCAAAGTTGTTCAAGAAGTTGCTGCCAGTTTAGGCCTACAAAATGTGCAAGCTAGCCATGCCAGAGCCGAAACCATCAAAGACCGCTATGATTTTATTGTGAGTAGAGCAGTTACCCAAATGCCGGTATTTTTAACTTGGGTGAAGGGAAAAAGTGCCAAAAAGAACCTCCACAATTTGAAGAATGGGGTGCTGTATTTAAAAGGTGGTGACCTCAGCGAAGAATTAGCAGGGTTGCGTTATCCGGTGAAGGAGTTTCCGATTGCTGACTTTTTTAAGGAAGAATTCTTCGAAACAAAAAAGGTGGTTTACGTTCAGCTCGTTCCTTAAGCAACACATTTTTGCTGATTACAACTGATACAACAACGCAGCAGCGTAAGCTTTTATAGCACGCTTTTCGCCAAAAGAATCTACTTTTTCATGGGTGGTGGCTTTGATGCTGAGCTCTTCCATTTCCAAGCCTAGAATATCCGTCAAAACCGCTTGCATATTTTCGATGTGCGGATTCACTTTGGGCGTTTCTAAAATAACGGTTGCATCAATATTGACAATTCCGTAACCTTTTTGAACCACTAAGTCATGAACTCGCCTCAAGAGAATTTTGGAGTCAATGCCTTTGTATTGTGGGTCTTGGTCAGAAAAATGATAGCCGATATCGCGCAGCGCTAAAGCACCCAATAAGGCATCGCAAATGGCGTGTATGAGTACATCGGCATCGGAATGTCCTACTGCACCAAGTTCAGAAGGTAATTGAACGCCACCAATCCAAAGCGGATAACCCGCCGCCAATTGATGGACATCTACGCCGTAGCCAATGCGTAATTTGGGTTTGTGCTGCATTTAGTTGCCACCTAGGTTGAGGCGCAAGGTAAAGCGCAGGGTATTGGCAAGTGGACTCTGGCGACCATTTAGCGAAGCTAAATAAGAGAAGTCAATAGTGAACATGTTGTATTTGAGCGAAGCCCCTAAATTCAAAAACTGACGGTTACCTTTATTTTTATTTTCATAGAAAACGCCACCTCTAATTGCGAGTACGTTGCTGTACCACCATTCTGCACCAGCTGCAATATTGATTTCGGCTAATTCTTCTTTCAAACGCGTGCCTTTCACAATTTGGTAAGAGCCATCTTGATTCTGAATGTAGTTGCCGTCTTCGTCTTCGGCTAATACGCCAGGTGCATCATAAAAAGATTGCATCATGGAGGAGATAATACCGATGTCGCCATCCATTCCTGCTAACATCACGTAGTTGCCGTTAATGAGCTTGTAAATAGCAGGGGTTGGCACTAACAAGCGCTGTAGGTCAAGCGAGAATGTTACTTTGTTGTATTCATCAAAGTCGGCCAAAAAGCTGTTGCCAATTTTGAGATTCATTGGAATGAAGTCGCGGCGCGACAACTCTGAGTAAGAAACTTTGTTACCGATATTGTTAATGGTAAGGCCAAAGGTGTAGGTTCCATCTGTGCTACCGATGTGAGCGTCGTCGTTGAAATAACTAAATGATAAATCGGCTGCACCAACAACACCAGGTTTGGTATTGACACCTGCTACAGTTAAGCCACCAGTGAGGTTAGAGTAAGCAAATTTTCCATTGACACCAATACTAAAGCGGTCTGCCAATTTAAAAGCATAAGCACCCACTAATTCGAACTCGCTGGGCTTGTCGTCGCGGAGGACATCACCGTTGATATCGGTAAAGGTGATTTCGCCGAGGCTAAAGTAGCGGAGTGCGCCACCGATGGAGTGCACTTTATTCAATTGCTTGTAACCAGCTAAGTAAGATAAATGGATATCGTTGGTAAGTTGACGTAACCAAGGCGTATAAGAAAGGCTCACTTCTGATTTTTCCTTGGCAAAACTAAGTAGCGATGTATTCCAATAAACAGAGGTTGAATTGGCACTAAGTGCGGTTCCGGCATCGCCCATACCACCTGCTCTGGAGTCAGGGGTAATGGCCATGAAAGGCAAAGAAGTAGTTAAAGTATTGAGCTGCAAATCGTTGTCAGAAACACCAGAACCACCAGTTGGTTGTGCGAATGCCGATTGGCAGACAAGTACCGAACTAATCGCGAGCAATAATTTATAAAATCGTGGACTTTTCATATAGGAGGTAAAGATAGGGAATTTCTATTTTAAGATGACAAGTTTTTCTGTTTGCTCTGCATAAGCACCATCTGGGGTTTGAACCCGCAAACGGTAAAGATACGTACCGCATGCCAACTCGTCGCCAAAATCATCTTTGCCGTCCCAGAAGATGCCAGCTACTCTAAAGCCACTTGTTGGCACCTCTTCTGAGATGGTTTTGACCAAGCGACCAGAAACCGTGAAAACTTGTATTTGAATATCTAAGGAAGAGCAAGATTGATTGTGCTCAAACATAAATTCTGTCCGCGTCGTAAACGGATTCGGGTAATTGAGTACGTGTTGCAAGACCGGCTCTTCTTTCGCTTGCACTGTAAACTCAATTTGAGCCGTGGAGGAATTGTTATTGACATCCCAAACTTTGAGAGAAAGCGTGTGCGGCCCAGGGCTTAGATTCTGAAACTGATAACGCACCTCTCCAGACTGATATGAATCTAAATTAGCTGCATAAAAGTCGTTGAGCACAAATGGCTGGGCAGTTTGCCCATCCAATACGGCAACGATGTCATGGCCAATCCCATTTCCTACGGTATTGATGCCGTTGTCGTCGGCAACTTTTGCCAGTAAAACTGGGTTCTCATCTGTTACAGAACCATTTACAAATCCTTCTTGATTCATGTAGAGCTGTATGGCAGGGCCTTGTTCATCTGAAACACCATTTGGATCGATGCCACCCACATAAAAAGTAGTGTCATAACCTTGCGCATCGATTTGTCCGTTGTGGCCATAGTATGAGATTTTTCCGAAGCCTACATTGAGCGCGATGTCTTTGGGAACGACAAACTCAAAATCAAAATAGCCGTTTGTAATGCTGCTCTGCCCGCGGTAGATGCGGTTGGTTTGTTGCTCATAAGTAATAAGCGGCGAACCTTCGTCTTGCGCTAAAGTACTTTGAATTTTCTTTTTATCGAAGACAGTTGGTGTGAGCACGCCATTCCAACTCGTCAACACTGCGCCACTGTAATCTTCTAAATGTCCTTTGACACGTACTTTACTCAACGCTTGGAGTGTGTCCATTTGCTGCTGAGGATCAAGCCCATTGATGCTGTCGGTCACAATGCGGTAGCGAGGCAGCGCCAAGCGCAAGGCAGGGTCGCCGATCAGTGTAAAACTGCGCTTGTTAGAAGAACTCACAGAGGCTGCATTTTTGGTTCTTCTGGCGATTTCACCAAATTCGTATGCTTCGCCATTTGGGTAACGGTTGAAAACGCGCTCAATTAATTTGATGCCAATATTGCTATTGACACCAAAATAAACAGAACGTGTGGTGGTTAACATGGCGATGGCTCCCCCGGTAGGGTTCAAAAACGCCCACTCCCCTGCCGAAACGCGCTCAGGGTCGTCGAAACGCGTAAATTCACAGGTTGCCGATACAAAAAGATGCAAAGCCTGTATGTTATTCCAAGCATTGATTTGATCTATGGCTACCACGCGCTCCTCGGCCAAACCAACTTCGCCACCATGCCCAATATAGTTGGCCACCAGCACCCCGCGCTGAATGCCTGCATCAATTGCTGAAACCATCGCAGGAAAACGTTCACCGCCAGCGGTTATTACTTTTGGGAAAGCATCCATGTATAACTTGTTGTAATTGATTTCTGGATTGAACTGCTTTGAAATAAAATACTGGGGCTCAGCATCATTGTTAATGAAATATCCGCCCTCTCGGTTATCGGTCATGATCATATATTGATTGCGCCAGTCGCCAAATGTTTTATCGGTTTGCGTACCCATGCAACACGAACTCGTGACCGGATAAAAATTGGAACCGTTTTTCATGTAATGTTCGATTTTATCGACCATTTGCTTGGCTTGCAAACTGCTACTCACAATCAATCTACCGACACCAATATCCATCATGTCGGCGGCACTCATCGCCTCGGCGTCATCGAGTATGCCGAAAAAATCATCGACTACCATAGCGTCAATCTTGTTTTCACTTGATTGCATTTGATATGTCACGATGAAATTATTGTTATTCGGTAAACGATTTTTAGGGTCGTATGTGCCGTCGCCAAACAATAACAAGTATTTTGGTTTGGCAGTCGGGTCAGTGAGCATTGCGCGATCATAGAACATTTTCACAAAACGACGAATGGCTCCTGGATCTTGCATTCCGGAACTGAACTCATTATAAACCGCTTGTGCCTGAACTACATGAACCGTTAGGCCATTGGCGCGGTGTAAATCGGCAAGGCGATTGGCCTGAGTTAAAAAATCAGGGTGAGCCACCATCAGGTAATCGGCCAAAGGTAACTGATGTAAATCTTGAGTAGCTACATTTCCTACTTTTTCAGGTGTATAAAAAGAGGCGCCGCTCGCTAGTACAAATTCTTTGTAACCCGCGTTGGTTCTGATCTGACCTTGAGCACCTGACAACACAAGCGGAATGCGCGCTGGCACATGACGGTCACTCACCTCCCAAACAAATGCATTTGCATTGACATTGCCAATTTGATAGCTTGCCAAACCCATACCAGACGTCCACTTTGACACCCTGAAATTGAGCTGACTGCCGGTCAAAAGAAGTTCGCGCTGCGCATTGATCAAAATGCGATCGAGGTAAGTGACCACATTAGGATTTAGGCGGTTGATGCTAATTGTTAAGTTGAGGCTAGAGGTGGGCGTCGAATCGGCACAATTTAAAATACCACGCTGGTAATAAGAGCCAGAATGCGGCATGGTCATTTGACCAATCACTTGCGTTCCTTTTTTCAGAATGAACTGATTACCAGTAGTTCTGGAATCTGAAGCATAAGTCACCTGAAAACGCACTGGCTGAGCACTCACATTTGGAATGGTGAAATTAAAGTTTTGACTGAGATCGATATCAAATTCTTCGCCATACCAACGTTGGCCACCTAAAGCTAAATTTTCGAGGTCTTTTTCATAAACATCTCTGTAATCGTAATTGGTAATCAAAGTATCTGCTGGCGTATCAATTGTTGGAGCAGTTTGGATGCGTAAAGGGGCGACATCGGCACCTATATAAATGTAATAATAGGATTGATCACTGTAAGGATGACGTATTTGATTGTACTGATTTCCTCCGGAAAGGTCCCAACGATGGGGTCCCCAACCATAGAACAAGACATAATCGTTTGCATCAAACTTGCCGTCGGCTTCGCCTACAATTGTAATTGCATTTTGTGCGAGGTCGTCAGTGATTGAAATGGCATTTGATTCTGGGATCACGCCCTCCCCATTGCCAAAAACATGGATATGCGCAGGATTCAAGTTGGCTGTATTGAATCCGCAAGCTTCTAAAAATGACTTATCAATCTTGTATATACCATCTTTATCGAGCGCTATTCGATACCATTTGCCAGAGGTGCTGCCTAATATAGAGGTACTTGCGTAATCTTTGGTTTGATATACTTCACGGTTTTTAAGGCGATAACTCACCTGTGTAAGGCGCTCTAAATTGCCATCTTTCTTGCGAAGTGGTAGCATATAAATTGAGAGCATTGGTTGTCCACCATCTGTAACTATTTTTGACTCTATAGAGGCCTCACTTTGAATATTGAAACCAAGTTTGTCGAAAATCTGTACTTGCTCTTTAGGTATTTTTACGTACTCAAGTGAAATAATTTCAATTTCTTGATTGATGTTCCCATGTTTTTGCTGCAAAGCGTAGAAAGGAAGTCCGTTATCGAGACCAAAACCCTTAACTGTTTGTATATCATAGGTATCCTCCCCAATGCGGATTTGCTCCACACCTGTCCAGTCCAAAACGATGGTTTGTACTTGCGAAAAAGTCGAAATACTGGTGATTAAACTAAAAAATAGGAGGATGTTGCGAAAATAAATCATGAAACTTGGAGTTTTAAGCGCTAGAAAAACGTCAATTTATTTATTTTATTTGAATAAATATTCGATATTTGTAACCTTTGAAACCTGAATAACGTTAAGATTGTTCGTGCTAAAACCAACTTTCGTGAAAAT
>CANHSA010000042.1 GCA_947463345.1 Flavobacteriales bacterium | reverse complement strand
CCCGCTACTCAGAAAGCCTAGTCATGAGAGGTCAACAACAACCGTTGCTCTAAATCAATGGTTTAGCACTTTACTGATTTCCTTTTTCAATATAAATTGATTATCCGGACCAATACCTGTAGACACATATTGTACAATACCTTTTTGATCGATGATTACATTTGTTGGGTAGCCCTTGATTCCAAATACTTCTGCAACTGCAGGGCCATCTGGAAATACTAGATACGTAAACTTGTGTTCTTTGAGGAATCCTTTGACCTCATTTTTACCATTCAAAGCAATCGCTAAAAAAAGAACATCTTGGTTTTGGAATTCGTTTACTAACATATTCAGTTCTGGAATTTCCATTACGCAAGGTTTACACTCGATAAACCAAAAATTGATAACAACAACTTTGCCCTCTAGATCTGAAAATTTGAGCGCATTTCCTTTGATATCTTTCAATTCGAAATCTTTCACCTTTTGACCTATCAAAGCACTGACCTCCGAATCCACACCTGGTCCTTGCTCTTGAAATCTGGCCATCATTTGCAATTCTTCCGAGGTTGCTTTTCGCAATACAAAAGCCTTGATATTTTTTTGTGCATCCAAATATGGTTGCGGAACATATTGATTGGACATCATGTATTTTGGAAACTCTTCAGCTGTAATTCTTCGCAAGCTATCATTGAAACAAGGCGTTTTATTCGGATCCAACATGATGGGTGTTCCGGGTGGAATATCACCTGGTGCAGCTATTACAAGACCTTCCAATTGGTTGGTTTGATTCCCGCCCTGCTGTGCAATAAGCATTGTTGAATTCAGCAAATAAAACACACCAAAAAGCAAATACGCTTTCCAAACAAAATTGACTTTTCTTAATTTCATTTCTGATGCAAGTTTAAGTTTGATTGAATACTTTTGTTTCGAATACAAACCTAATAGAATTTGATAATCCAATGGTTATTTTAACTCTATTAAACCATTGACAATGAAAAAATAGTGCTCAAGAAGTAAGACTTCATTCAGAAGTAAATTTTTATAGAAGCGTATACACCGTCCAAATATGCACAACAGCAATGAGCACATTGCTAATGACAAAAGAATGTTTGAGTGTTTTGACCGTAAATGGCGTCAAGAGCTTATATACGATCTGCACAAGCAAAAGCGCAATGGCAAACTTTGTATCGGGATAAATCAATAAGAAAATAGAGGCCGCAAGAGGGAAAGTGTGAGCATATTTAATTTGTTCATTCTTGATTAGTCATTTCAACACATTTACAAGCGGTTCACACCTCAGCTCAAAATTGACCGAATTCGCTATATAGCAAATTTCGTGTGCCCTGTGGTGCAATTCAATCGCTTTTGCGATCATAGATTCATCAGCCACCTGTACCTCCGGGTTGAGTTGGACTTCGTTAAAACTACCGCCGCCAGTAGCCTGCTCAATCATGATTCCTGTGGCTTTGTCGGTGTAAGATGTTACCACAATTCCCTCCATTGCACAGAGGTAGAGATACGAAAGCATATGGCAAGATGAAATAGCAGCTACCAATAAGTCCTCTGGATTTAATTTGGCTTGATCACCAACGGAAGGGTTGTCGGTAGTGAGTAATAAATCAGGCTTTCCTTTGATCGAAACAGTATGACTTCTGTTGTAAGTTCTTACATTTTTTGTTCCTGCACCATCATTTCCAGTCCAGACAGTGGTTAATTCGTAGTTGTGTTGGTGTTCCATTTGCTCAATAAAATTACTGTTCCTCAATGATGGATGTGCCTTTAGATTGATCTGTGGCTCCGTTGGCGGTATTGGAGATGGGGCGGAATATTTTGTTGTGATAGTTCATTGGAGCGCTTTTCTGAATGTCAATTCCAAAAGTTAACAATGCTCTAAATGTACTCAAAATGCATAGTTATGCGCACAAAACTAGGACGGGTAATGCATCTTATTTTTCATATCCTGACCAATTTTCGGTACTTTTATTTTCGCTAAACATCCATGGAAGATAAACAACATTGAATGCTCGAAAAGTACAAGCCAAATAGCATCCGGGGCACTTTTGAACGCAATAAGTTTTTTGAAGGATGGTTTCAAAAGGTATATTCCAAAGCTCACAAGGCGTCTTTTATTCTTATCTACGGGTACGCGACCCACAATTCAGATGATGAGTTCGGATTTTTGCAAATACTCATTCCAAATCAAACACCTGAGATCGTTTATTTTCCTAAAAATGAGGTAACCTGCGATATTGAACAGCACATTTTCCGCATGGGAAAAAACCTATTGACAACGGAGTTGATACGCATCGAAACAAATGGACTGAGCATTGACCTGAACATGAACAATACGCAGCCCTTTCGAACATTTAAAAATTCGATGGGTTACACCTACTTCATTCCGAATCTGCCGTGTTACCACTCTGTTTTGAATTCAGCACAAAGCGTTTCAGGCGAAATAAAACACCAAGGGCAGTGCTATACTTTGGATCATGAAATGGGATATCTCGAGAAAAACTGGGGAACGGCCTTTCCAGAAAGCTATTTTTGGGTGCATGCCGTTGACCCCAAAAATCCAGCAATAAGTCTACTCTTCTCTAGAGCAAAAATTGTATGGCTCGGTAAAACTTATATCAAACATGTCGGTTATTTGTATTTCGATGGACAGCAAATTGAACTGCGCGCGTTAAAAAATGTCACGGTTTCCAATAGCAACATTAGTCCAGAAAATCGCAGCATTCAAATCAGGAGCGCAGCAGCCCAACTCGATCTAACACTCGAATATGGACGTGAAGTACAATTCAAAGGGCCAAAAGATGGCGCATTATCCAGGATGATAGCGCATCAAACCGATGCCAAGGTCGAAGTTTCACTCACCTATGAAAACCGCAGGCATCAGTTTCAATTGGTGGGTAATTTTGAAGATATTGGTTCGTTTTAAATCTTGAAAGAAATTAGTGTTGTTCAATAAGTATCGCATGTTGTCGTAAATTTGAAAAAGCATGAAAACAGCATTTAATAAATATTTATACATCGGGTTTGTCGTTTTAGGATTCTACCAAGCAATTGTGAACCATGATTATATTCAAGCCGCCTCTTCCCTAGGTATCGGTATGGCATTTGACCCCTTCAACCCCGAACAAAAATGGAATGAGCGCCCTTTTTGGCAAAAAGCAGTTTTGATTGTTCATCTTGCTTTAGTGGCTGCACTGTTAGGTTTTGGGATTGGATTGGATGATAAGTAATCAAATCGTATTTTTCAGTTGATTTGATTTTCGTAACTTCATTTAATATTCCAACCTGGGATGGTAACAACAAGTTATTTGCGAACTTGCTTTTGGGCTTGAAGTTTTCTTGGAAGTAAGAATACTTTCATATTTAGGTATTTCGCTGCTAGGTTTGCGGCGTAAATTCACTATTTTTACCGCAAAATATGCGGCGATAAATGTATATTCATGAAATAAAAAGTTGGACTGATTTTACATGGGATAATGAAAAGTTATCGCCCATGCTTGCAGCTGTTCGTTATCTTCAAGGGAGATTATTGGGCAGAATGGAAAGTTTGGGTTTTAATTTTACGGATCAAGCTACTTTAGAATCACTTATTTTAGATGTTGTTGATACGTCTAGAATTGAGGGTGAAATATTAAATACAGAACATGTCCGTTCCTCAATTGCAAAAAAATTAGGGCTCGAACATTCAGAATTTATTCAGACACCTCGTCATATAGACGGTATTGTTGATGTAATTCTTGACGCAACACAAAATTTCGAGCGGACCTTAACTAAAGAGCGACTTCTTGGTTGGCATCATTCTCTTTTTCAAAGTGGGTACAGTGGGTACACACCTATCGATGTTGCACAATATCGAACAGGCGGAATGAAAGTTATATCAGGTAATTTTGGGAAAGAAAAAATCCATTTTATTGCACCTGCGGCAGACAAAGTGCCACTTGAAATGGATAGCTTTCTTGAATGGATAAATAACGATCAAGAGCATGACCTCGTACTTAAAGCACTTATTGCTCATTTTTGGTTTGTAACTATTCATCCTTTTGATGACGGAAATGGAAGAATTGCAAGAGCAATTTTAGATATGATTCTTACCAGGAGTGATCAAAGCAAAATTCGCTTCTATAGTTTATCGAATCAGATTTTTAAGGAACATAAGGAATATAATAAAATTATTGAAACCACTCAAAAAGGCGACCGTGATATTACGCTATATCTTAAATGGTTTTTAGGTTGTTTTCAAAGGGCTCTATTGGCTAGTGAGCAAAATTTAGAACTAATTTTGGACAAAGCACAATTTTGGGATGTTCATCGTGCAACAACTGTGAATGACAGACAACGGTTTGTGCTCAATTTTATGTACGATCATTATGCTAAAGAACTGGGTTATCTAAGAACCTCTACATATGCAAAACTTGTCAAAACATCCAATGATACAGCACTTAGAGATTTACAGGATTTAGTTGTAAAAGGAATGATGCATACCGAGGGAACCGGAAAGAAAACCAATTATTTAGTGATGAGTCCAAAAAACCTCAGGATACCTAAAATTATTGAATCAAAAAGCATAAAACGATGAAAAAACTACTCTGCCTCACACTTGGGCTTACCCTCCTCACCAAGCTCCACGCCCAGCAAGTCAAGCCCATCTTTAAAGAAGGACAAGCGCAAATTGTGCCCGAATTCAGTACGCCCTCTGAATGGATCAAAGAAGAATTATGGGTGCAGACCAACTTTGACAGCGATGCCAATGGTAAGCTAGACCGCATGCACGTCTTCTTGACCCGCCCATTACAAACCAATACGCAAGGGCTCAAGTTGCCCGTGATTTATATGACAAGTCCGTACTTTGCAGGTACAGGCGGCGATTCAAAAAGCTATTTTTGGGATGTCAAGCACGAAATCGGGCAAACGCCACCAGCACATGAACACGCTGTTGCGAAAAGAAAAGAAAATAGGCCAATGGATGCTTATTTTCAGGACCTCACATGGGTCAAAAGAGGTTATATCACTGTTTATTCTTCATCACCCGGCACGGGTTTTTCTGACGGCGCGCCGACTATCGGTGGTGAAAACGAAAAACTCGCCCCAGCGGCCGTCATTGATTGGCTCTGCGGTAGAGCCGTCGGCTACACCACGCGTACCGGCATGGACACGGTTAGCGCTTTTTGGTCAACAGGAAAAGTGGGCATGATGGGCACTTCCTACAACGGCACCTTGTGCTTGGCTGCGGCGTGCACCGGCGTTAAAGGCCTCGAAGCAATCATTCCAAATGCGCCCGTGAGTTCTTGGTATTTGTATTACCGCTCCAATGGCTTAGTGCGCTCACCTGGTGGTTATTTGGGCGAAGACACCGATATCTTATACGACTTTGTGCACAGCGGAGACCCTGAAAACCGTGCGCACAACGATGCCATTATTCGCGACAAAATTTTAGTGCCTGGTCAAGACCGGATCACCGGAGACTACAACGATTTTTGGGCGTCAAGAGACTACCTCACTCAAATGGACAGCATGAAAGCTGCTTTGTTCATGTGCCATGGTTTTGAAGACTGGAACGTGATGGCTGAACACAGTTTTCGTTTCTATGAACAAGCCAAAAAAATGGGTTTGCCCTCCAAAATTTACTACAACCAATTGGGGCACGGCTACCCGCCGCCACTTTGGATGATGAACAAATGGTTTACCAAATATTTACATGGCGTGAACAACGGCGTCGAAAGACTAGCCGATGCTTGGATTGTTCCAAAAGGTGAAGAAAACGCACACCCACAGCCTGCATTTCCGGATCCGAAAGCCAAAGCCTTGCGCTTGTATCCACAAACAACGGAAGGCAATACCGGAACACTAGCAACTGTAAAAAGCGAGGCAAAATCTTTGACCTTAACCGACGATGCCAGCTTCACTGCCCTGCAACTCATTTCGCCTAAAAAGGCAGATAACAGACTCTTGTTTTGGGGCAAGACCTTAGAACAACCCTTACACCTTTCGGGCACTAGCCGCATTCATGTGCAGGTGGCGAGTAGTAAAGCCGCTGCCAATCTTTCGGTCTACCTAATTGCAGTACCGAAAAACTACGACCCCAAGAAAATCAAAATGGAAGATATTTTAGTCAACCGCGCTTGGGCCGACCCTCAAAATCATAGTTCTCTAGAAAAAGGCGAAGCACTACAGCCCGGTAAATTCTACGACCTTACTTTTAATTTCCAACCCGATGATCAAATTATTCCGCGTGGATATCAACTTGGGCTACTCATCTTTTCTAGCGACAAAGAGTTTACACTCCAACCTAAAAAAGGAACACAGTTGACCTTAAACCTCAGCGAAACGTGGATTGAAGTAATGGCGGTAGAGTAACGAAATAAACTAGTTCTTTACAAAACCTCTTCTCGCCAACTTATTGTCTACAGAATTCAGCATGTAAAAGCCTGCAGGGAGTATTGATACATCAAAAGTGTTATTACTAGAGCTTTTGAAAGCATAAGTTTTTCCACTTAAATCCGTTACTTCAATGACTTCGAATGTGCCTTCACTTAAAATACGCAACTCATTTTGAACTGGATTTTCAAATATAATGTCTAGGCCTAATTCATCAAGACCAGCACCAGGGCCATATTTTAAGACTGTTCCTAACAAAACCGTACAACTAGAATCGTAGATTTGGTAATTGATGAGGCCTTTGATGATGTCGTCGTAACCATCGATGATGACGGATTCTATACCAGCTGAATCGAGGTCGCAAAAGCAATTGCTGAGCAACGAATAATTCATGTTGGTGTTGTTATTCACAGCAAAATTGATGTTGCTACAGATTTCGTTGTTGTAGATTTGAGGGCTGTCTTGTACGCTCGATACATTTGAGATGAGTAGGCCGCCCATGTTGTTATTGATATAATTGTTATGAATATCAGCATCGACAGACGCTTCAATGGCGAGGTCGTTGTAGAAAAATTCGTTGTTCAGGATTTCACAGTAATAAGCAGCTTGAATGGCGGTGCCGTTGTCAGAGAACACACAATTCTCAACCCTTCCGTTGTTAGGATAATTGAGCGCCAAACCATTGTTGAGGAATTCGCAAGCTGAAAAGACAATTGAGTCTACCGCGTTTGATGCAAAGGAGGCTCCAATTTGGTTGTCAATAAAACTACAATTGCTCATTGCAAAAGCACTCGCGTAAATAAAGAGTGAAGTAGTATTGTCTTTGAAAAGGCAATTGTTGATGTTGAAATTTGCCCAACCATAAACCCCTACTTCATTATCAATGAATTCACAGCCTGATAAATTGAGGTTGGTACCTACCGTAACAGCCTGAAAGCAGCGGATAAATTTGCTATTGGTATAGGAAAGTGTAGCGGGAATGGCTTCGTAAGAAAAAGGGAAATAGGCATTAGAAATCTCGACACGATCGGCATTTAAAACACCACCTTGCGTGCTCGTACAAACAAAACCTTGCCAAGCCACCGTACTCATGGTATCGTATAACGCATGGATTTTGATGGGTTGCGCATCTGTGCCGATACAATTAATAGTACCGCGTGTCTCGATGTAGATGTTGGTATTGTTCTGATTGTTGATTTGAATTTCTACACCAGGTTCGATGGTTAAGGTTTTGCCGGGAAAAACAACAATAGAACCGTTCACCACATACGGGCTTCCGGCCAAAGACCAAGTTGCGTTTTGATAGATACCACCAGATACGTTAGTTTGAGCCAATGAGAGAAAAGAAACGATATAAAACAGGACTGTAAAAAGTATTGTTTTTGACATAATTTATGTTTTAAAACAAAACAAGCGCAGGACTCATTTGTTTAAACGGAAACACAACTTGAATATTAAAAGAACTTGACGTATGCATAAGCAATTCTCCATTGCTTGGATTCTCATCCTGCCTATCCTCTTCTCTAGCTCCATATTAGGGCAAACATCTTTTACACCCAATTGTGACCCGACAGGAAATTGGATACTCTTTGCCAATTACGATGGTGGAAATCTCAACATTGTTGTGGATCAGAACATCCCAAACTTAAAAATCGGCATTTGTACCTATGAGCCAGTGAATGTGACCTTTAGTGGCCCATTTGTGAATTCGGTAACAGAAGTTCTGTACGCCGGATTCAACTCCGCACAAAACAATAACAATTGTAGTTTTCCAATCACTACCTCGAGTTTTACGGGAATCAACCCAGCCATACTTACGGTGAATGTAGCGCCTCCCGTGACCATTATTAGCCCGCCAAACCCAAATTATTTCAATATTCCGAATGGCTGGAATAACGGAATTATTTGTTTGTACAGTTGCAACGTAGACGCCAACCAAGGTGGCTGCAATACGGTAGACCAAGTGCTGGCCTATTTTCAGAACCAATTTGGCGGCGTGCTCAGGGGCTTGAATGTACAGTATCCTTGCTGGGATAGCAGCACAAACTACACAGTGAGCGCTCAAACCGGTAACTGTTGCGGCGCGTGTGTGCCAGATGCAGTAAGTATCAATCAGACGGTTTGCAACGATCAATTTCCCTACTTGTGGAACGGCCTTACCTTTAATGGGCCCGGCACACAAAGCGTAACACTTACCAATACCTCAGGTTGCGATTCTGTAGTGACTTTAGATTTAAGCGTTAGTTCAAACAACATTGGCATAGATGTTCAAACAGCCTGCGGAAGTTTTACTTGGATTGACGGCAACACTTACACGAGCTCAACCAATACGCCCATGTATACCATGGTTGCTGGAAATAGCAATGGCTGCGATAGCACGGTCAATTTGAATTTAACGATCAATCAAGCGAGCTCCAATACCATCAATATAAATTCTTGCGGCCCTTATTTCGCGGCAAACGGGCAAACCTACACCGAAAGCACTTCGTTTACTTATACCATTCCCAATGGCAGCGGTTGCGACAGCAATATTACCGTCAATTTAACGGTCTCTGCAGAACCAATTGCAGCATTTACAAGTACGCCAGAACTCATCGAATACGGCCTCTCAGAAATCCAGATGCTAGACCAATCTACTGGCCAAATCTCTACTTGGAACTGGACCTACACTACAGAAAATGGAAGCATTCAAACCAGCGCTTTACAAAACCCGATTTTCAATATCCCCAATAACGCCAGTGGCAATCAAATCTTCCAATTAGTGGTGAGCACCGACCAAGGTTGTACCAATGAAATCACAAGTATTTTGAATATCATTGAAGACGCCGCTATTTACATTCCAAATTCTTTTAGTCCGGACGGCGATGGCGTCAATAATACGTTTCATGTAGCTGGCCGAAATATCGCAAGCTCTTATTTTGAACTGACTATTTACAACCGTTGGGGCGAACTCATTTTTACGAGTCAAGATCCAAATATCGGATGGGATGGCGCAGTAGCTGATCAAGGAATAGCTCCAGTTGGTGTTTATACCTATCAAGTCTCGTATCGCTTTACCAATCAGGACAACAACCAAACCATCACTGGCCATCTGAATCTGTTGAGATAAGCAGTTTTTGGGTCAGATTCTGTTGCCCATTTGATAGCTTCAAAAGGTAATATCCAGAAGTGAGACCTGATATGTTGATTTCCGGTTCAAGCCATTTTTGAACCTCCTCCCTCACAACAACCTGACCAAGTGCATTGTATACTTCTATGGAATATGGTGGCGTCATACTTGTTTGAATCGTCATTTTTTCATTCGCAGGGTTCGGGTAAACCTTTACATCTATTTCTTCTTGATGTATTGAAACCTCAGCAGTACTGCTTCCCTTGCACGGAAAT
Organism: Flavobacteriales bacterium; assembly: GCA_947463345.1. Lineage (GTDB taxonomy): Bacteria > Bacteroidota > Bacteroidia > Flavobacteriales_D > Crocinitomicaceae > UBA952. The sequence continues at coordinate 3,631 of CANHSA010000042.1, read as the reverse complement.
GCATCAGAAGCATTATACAGCGCTTGAATGCTACCCGCAATATTCCAGACATCCTGCACATTTTGCAAGCGCGACCCTACTCTGCTATAGATAAAAGCGTAGTCTGAGCAAATTTTAGTGCCTGGTCTGAATGAGGGTTCGTAAATCGTGAGCATACCGCGTCGGTCACCAGATGGATACCCAAGTGCTTCTTCACTCCAACCATTTGCACTATTCGGATTATCGGGCAAGATAAAATCAGTGGGTAAATTGGTGAGCGGATTCACCCAAGGTGTTGAATCGGCCCATTGGCTATTCATCAGTAGCCACAAAGAAGTATCACCATGGGCAAAATAATCTTGTCCCGTAGTAAACGCGACCCCACTTTCTAACGGATGAGATAAACTCACCAAAGCTTGGCATGGCGGGTTGGGGCCATAAGCGTTGGCGCCCGCATCAGTTTCATCAAAATCGTCGCCGTTATAGGCAAAAAGCATGTTTCTAGCAGGTGAGCAACCCATGCGGTCGTCGGCATAAGAGCCAATGTCATAATCAATATAAACTGCTTGATGGTAATTCATGTAGTTGATAGTGCTTCTATTAAAGACCTGCACATTCATAAAAGTGGTATTGTTCAAGTAGTTTCCAGAACTGAATTGGTAGAACATCGCATGTAATTCAATGCGCATTTGATTGCCATCGGGCAAATAAGATTCGTCGTTCATGATGATATACACCGCTTCATCGCCACGGATATCTGGGTAATCACCCAAAACAGGTTCATAAATTCCATTCTGATTGAGGTCTATAAAAGGTGCCAACTGCTGCGCAACACCCATTGTTGCATCGCCATTTCCCGGCCATTTGAGAATCGAATTAGGAATGGCATATCCCGCATTCTGGTAATTTTGTTGGTGGAGTTCTATCTCATCCGAACTCACCTTCCATAAAGCATTTTGATAAGCGCTATTATAGGAAATTGATCCATAGAAAAATGGATCGGCAATTGGACCCGAGTGAAAACTACTCTCGCTGCCACCCAAACTATATTTGCGGCCAGAGAAATAAACTTGCCCCATCGGGTCTTGGGCGCCAATGAGAAAACTTCCAGCAAATATGCTATTGACGCTATCGCCTTTAGGAACCTCGTAACCAGCTTGGGCTAAAGTTGGATTGGTGAAAAAACCACCTTCGTCGGTAAGGATACAACTGACGTTGTTGTGGTTTAAAATCATTTGATTGGCAAATTGGGCATTGACCGAAGTAGTTAAACACATGGTGAAACCCAAAATGGCAAATGAGTATTGGCGTAGTGTCTTTCTCATAGAATGGTTTTTGAGAAAGAACGGAGGGATTACTGTGGAGGGGTAGAAGGATGTTGATTCCAATTTGCCGCATGTGCCAAGCGCTCAATTGTTTTTTGTTGAATCCGCGCTTGATCTAGTTCATATTGTGCTTGCAACTTCATCCAGTATTCGGCTGATATTTCTAAAATTTCATCGAGGAGTAGTGCAAGTTCGGCATTTATTGCCCTTTTACCTTTGATGAGTTCATTTAGCAGCGATTTTTGAACTCCCATTCTAGCAGCTAAATCCACCTGACTTAATCCTCGAAATTTAATTTCATCTAAAATCAGCGTGCCTGGATGAGTTGCTTTATGAGGAATTGGGTCTTTTTGATTTTTCATGACATCAAGAATAATGGTTACTTAATTCTAAAATTCTACAGAAGGTAATTATTTGTTCATTATTGCTGCGTAGGCTGGTGTAAAATTCAATTCTAAATTGATCGTTTATTCTTACTGATTCCAAACCAGATTTAAAACCGTCTAACTTTTTATAATTCAAACTTTTAATAACAAATAGATCTTCAATATTTCTTGCCGCCCTCAGCTTATCTATGGTCTGAATATATTTATAAATAATATGAGGCTGATATCTATGCTTTTTATCGGAAGTTTTCCCCGTTGTGTATAATTCTAACAAATACGTTTTAACGAATTCAATTTCCATTCACATCTTTTACAAAAGTAATACAATCATTCTATTTATTCACATTTTTGTGAACTTTTATTGTAAAGTTAAAATTAGTCCCTGAAAAAGTAAAATGAAAAAATTGACGAATGATAATCTGTCCTATGTCCTAAAATACACCTACAACCACAAAAAAAGCGAACACCAATGTGTCCGCTTTTTTGTTGCAACGAGGAGAGGTCTTGTTGATCAATTCGGTACAAAATTGTAACCAACTGTTAACTGAAGTAATTGATTCTTGTAACGGGGCGTTGTGGAAACGCTGTTTTTGTTATTGGTCTGGAAATCCCAGCCGGCGAGGGTAGAAATTATTGCAAAACCTTTTATGGGTTTGATTCTTATTTCTTTTTCTCGTCTTTGCCCATGAAATCATTGATAGCCGTACCGAGTTCCTCCATGTCCTGGTTCAATTTAAATTTGAAGGATTCCCATTTTGTTTTGGAGTCAAACTTGAAATTATCCAGGCGCATTTTTAAATCGGAGTTTTTTCTGTTTAATTCTTCTACTTTTTTCTCATAGTCAGCTTTTGCATCTGCTTTTTGGTTTTTTACTCTTGCTTTAAATTCTGCGATTTTCAACTCATTTGCTGCAATTTTTTCTTCGGATGTTTTTCTGTATTCAGTCATTTCTTTCTCGTATTCTTGTTTAGCAATTCTTAATTCCTTTTTTGCTTGTTTTTCGTTGTCCTTCGCTTTATCTAAATCTTCGGCAGGTGTTGTACAACTCGTAAAGAGAGAACCTACCATTAGCATCGATGCCAAACTCATTTTCATATAACTAACCATGTCTTTAATTTTTTAAACATAACACCATTGTTATGTCAAGACAAAGGTCTTTAAACACTGTTTGCTTTTATTGCATTTTATTGATGGAAAATTGTAAGTTTCTTGCTTATGTTTTTCATAATATAGTTTAATGTTGAGTCGTCAATAAACAAGAAGTATTGGCACGACCTTTGACTTTCAAAGTCAAATTTTAAAAATGAAACAACTCTTATTGATTTCAGTATTTGCTGCAGGAGTGGCGAGCTGTACAGTAGTAAAGCCGCATCAGGTTGCGGTTAAAAGTAAATTAGGCAAGATTGATGAGAAAGTCCGGATGCCGGGCCCCGTAGCCTACAACCCATTTGTCACGAAGGTGGTGAAGGTCAATGTTCGCACCATGAATTTGTCTATCAAGGAAAATCTCCCTTCAAAAGAAGGTTTAACAATTCTCTCCGAGAGTTCTATTTTGTATCATATCAAAGCCGAAGATGTACCTAAAATCATCAAAGAAACTGGCCTCAATTATGAAGAGAACCTCATCTTGCCAGTATTCCGCTCTGCAGCTTCAGATGTGTGTTCGCGTTATTACGCCAAAGACATGCACAGTGCCAAGCGTTTAGAAATTGAACAAGAAATCAGAAAGCGATTGGCTGAAGTTTGCGAAGAAAAAGGATTTGTGATTGAGGCGGTCTTATTGAAAAGCATCAGCCTTCCGCAAGGTTTAACCCGCTCCATTGAGGCCAAACTAGAGGCAGAACAAGAAGCGCTCAGAATGGAATTTGTACTCGACCGTCAGAAAAAAGAAATGGACCGTCAGCTTATTGAAGCAGAAGGCGCTAAGAAAAACTCTATTAT
>CANHSA010000041.1 GCA_947463345.1 Flavobacteriales bacterium | reverse complement strand
GCCAAACCTTCAGACTACTACGAAGATCATCCAGCAGAGGTAGTGCAAGCACCAGTTGTGGTGCGCACGCCACAAGTCCGTTATTATAAAGTCAGGCCAGGGGATACCCTCACCGAAATTGCCGCGCGGAACAACACAACCGTTTCTCAATTGTGTCAACTCAATGGCATCAAACCTACCACTGTGCTCCAATTGGGGCGTAGCTTAAGAGTAAAATAACATGAAAAATATTTTTCTATATACCTTTTTTCTTCTTTTACTCAGTGCTTGCTCTGATTACGCTAAAATTGTAAAAGGTTCAGACTACAGTCAAAAATTTGTAACGGCCAATTCCCTTTACGATCAACAAGATTTCGATAAAGCAATCGTGTTGTACGAACAAATTTACCAACACGCACCAAAGTCTGGCGAGGGTGAGTTGTCTTATTACCGCATGGCCCAGTCTTATTACCAAATCGAAGACTACTACATGGCGCAATATTACTACAGCTCCTATATGCAGCGTTTTCCGTATAGCAATAAATCAGAAGAGGTTCTTTTCATGATTGCCATGTGTTCGGTTAAAAATTCACCAGAATTTACCTTAGATCAGACCGAAACAGAATTGGCAATTAGCAACGTACAGCAGTTTGTAGACCGCTACCCTGGTTCTTATTTAGTCGATTCATGTAACCTCATTATTGACCAACTGCGCTTTAAAATCGAACGCAAAGAATTTGAAGCAGTTCAACTCTACGACCGCACAGAAAACTTCAAAGCGGCTGTGGCTGCTGGCGAGTTGTTCATGGAGCATTACAGTAGGTCATCGTTTTTGGAAGAAGCTCACTACATGGTGGTGAAAAATTCTTACTTCATGACCATCAATAGCATTGAAAGTAAAAAAAGAGAGCGAAGCGCCCAAACTAAAGAAAGATTCCGTAACTTTGCTCTTCGCTATGCAGCATCTAGCTATCTTAAAGAACTAGAAGCCTACATACAAGAACTTGATAAAAAACAATAAATACACCCCAAATGAGTTTCAAAAATATCGCTGCAGAACGTACTACAGTTACCCGTGACACCATCCTCGTGGAAGAAAAGACAGGTAATATCTACGAATCTTTGGTGGCTATTTCTAAAAGAGCCAATCAAATTTCTTCAGAACTCAAAGAAGAGTTGACTCAAAAGTTGCAAGAATTCGCAACTCACACAGACAACCTCGAAGAAATTTTTGAAAACCGCGAGCAAATCGAAATCTCTAAGCACTACGAAAAAATGCCAAAGCCAACTGCTATTGCCATGCAAGAGTTGCTAGAAGAAAAAATCTATTTGCGCAAACCAGAGTCTTTGCAATAAATCATGCAAGGCAAGCGGATCCTTCTTGGTATTACAGGAGGTATAGCCGCCTACAAAATCCCTATTTTAGTTCGCTTACTAAAAAAGCAAGGTGCCGAAGTACGTTGTGTCCTTTCGCCTTTTGCTCAAGATTTCGTTAGCCCTTTAGTTTTGGCAACGCTTTCTGAACAAGCGGTGCACATCGAGTTTTGGAACAAACAAACTGGTGTCTGGACCAACCACGTCGAGCTTGGTTTATGGGCCGATGTCATGCTCATTGCACCAGCAACAGCCAATACCATCTCCAAAATGGCCAACGGCGCTTGCGACAACCTCCTTTTAGCAACCTACCTATCCTTAAAATGCCCTTGCATTTTGGCGCCTGCCATGGATCTCGATATGTATCAACACCCGAGCTTCAAGCGCAACTTAGCGACATTAGAGGCTGACAAAATGCACGTCATTCCGGCAACCTTTGGCGCTTTAGCCAGTGGCCTAGAAGGGCAGGGCAGAATGGAAGAACCCGAGGCTATTGTAGCCTATTTACATGCGTTTTTCAATAGCAGTGCACCAATTGCCGAAGGTAAAAAACGCTTTTTGATTACCGCGGGCCCAACTCGTGAAGCCCTTGACCCCGTTCGTTATATTTCCAATCATTCTACCGGAAAAATGGGTTATGCTTTGGCGCAAGCAGCCTTGCAGGCCGGGCATGAAGTCATATTAATCAGTGGCCCCACCCAACAACACCTCGCGCATCCTCATTTGACACTCATTTCCATTGAAAGCGCTCAGGAGTTGCTCCAAGCGGTTGAGGCCAATTGGGCTTGGGCTAGCCACGGCATTTTCAGCGCTGCAGTAGCCGACTACCGCGCTTTAGAAGTTGCGCCCGAAAAAATCAAGAAGTCAGACAACGAAATGACTTTGCATCTTGTTAAAAATCCGGATGTGCTCGCATGGGCTGCGGCAAATAAAACCACACAAATTGTGCTGGGTTTTGCCTTAGAAACCAATAATTCGGAGCAAAATGCGTTAATTAAATTGCGCAACAAAAACCTCGACTTCATTGTGCTCAATGAGCAGCAAAATGGTGTAAGTGGTTTTGGTAGCGATACCAATAAATTAATTATATTCGATAAAGCAGAACGTCGGGTCGAATTGCCTTTACAAAGCAAAACAGACGCAGCTTTTGCTTTGATCCAAATACTTGAAGCTTAAACATGAATAAACTATTCTTTCTTTTATTGACAGTGGTGCCTTTTTGTGGTTTGCAGGCCCAAGAACTCAATTGTCAAGTCAATATCGTGGTCGATAACAAAGTAGAGGTAAGTTCTACGGAGCAAGAAATCATCAATCAGATGAAGCAAAGCATTACCGAAATCATGAACAACACCGCTTGGACCAAAGACAAATTCAAAATCGAAGAGCGCATCAACTGCAATTTGCAAATCCAGATCCGTGAAATACCAGCTACAGGAGCTTACAGAGGTGACATCCAAGTTTCTTCTGTGCGTCCAGCTTTCAACAGCAGCTACAATTCCACCGTTTTCAATTTTCAGGACGAAAACTTTCAGGCTTCCTTTTCAAGGGGTGCCGTACTCAATTACGTTCCCAATCAATACCGAGACAACCTCACTTCTATTTTAGCTTTTTACGCTTATTTTATCATCGGCATGGACTACGATTCCTTTTCTTTGAAAGGCGGCACCCCTTATTTTCAAGAAGCCCAACAAATTGTTACGCTTGCTCAAACGGGAGGCGCAGCCGGATGGAAATCTTCGGAAAGCAATAAGCGCAATCGTTTTTACCTCGTGGACAACATGTTGCAGCCTGTTTTTGAACCTTTCAGAGTGTGTATCTATCAATACCACCGTTTAGGAATTGACCAACTCTACGACAAAAAAGAGGAGGGTAAAAAAGCAATTAGTGCTGCGTTTAATTTACTGAGTCCAATTATGGCAACGCGCCCCAACACCGTCAATGTCGTGAGTTTTCTTTTCGGCAAAACCACCGAGCTTAAAAATATCTTTTCGGACTCCGAACTTAAAGAAAAGCAAGACCTCGTCAATTTGCTCAAAAAATTAGACCCTGCCAATAATACGCTATACTCAACCATCCTCGACTAATGCTACGTTCGCTTCGCATTCAGCATTTTGCCTTAATCGACGAAGTTCAACTCCATTTTGAGCAAGGATTTACTGTTTTTACAGGTGAAACGGGTTCGGGAAAGTCCATCATTTTAGCTGCAACACAACTCATTTTAGGTGAGCGCGCCGATTTACAAGTCATTGCGCCAGGTGCCAAAAAAGCAATTGTAGAGGCTGTTTTTGAAATTTCAGAGAGTTATCTTCCTTTCTTTCAAGAAAACGATTTAGATTTTGAGCCGCAAACGCTCATCCGCCGAGAAATCGCTACTGAAGGCAAGTCAAGGGCCTTCATCAATGACGTTCCAGTTTCGCTTCAGGTGCTCAAGCAGCTTACTTCTCGTTTGGTACAAATTCATTCTCAATACAACACACTTGAACTCAAGTCAAAGAAATTCCAACTTGCACTTACAGATTTACTTTTAGGTCTCGATCAGCAAAGAGCTGAATTTTCAACTCAATTTCAATACGTTCAACAACTTTCTAAACAAGTAGAGGTCTTGCAAGTTGAGTTTGACACCGCAAGCGCTCAACAAGATTACAATCAATTTTTATTAGAGGAACTTCAGGGTCTGAATTTGGACGACCCAAAAATTCAGCAGCTCGATCAAGAATTAGAGCGCTATGCCAATGCAGCGCAATTGGAGGAGGCCCAAGCTGCCCTCGCTAGTTTACTCGACGACAACGGCCCCTATACGCAATTATACGCCCGCAAAGCCAGCATCGATAAAGTCAAAGGTTTTGATCTTCAAATGCGAGCTTATGCTGAAAGGCTCGATCAAATCCTGATTGAACTCAAGGAACTTTCTCGAGATGCGCAAGTGTCATCTTATCAAGATTTAGACCCGAGCCAGTTACCAGCCTTGGAAGCGCTCCAGGACAAAATCAATAGCGCTTTATTGAAGCACCGTGTGCGCGATGTCCAGGACTTGCGTGCGCTACAAACCGAATTAGCGCTTAAAAATCAAGGGCTTGAAGAACAAGAACTCGCCTTAAATACCCTTAAAGAGGAACTTCAATTACGCCACAAAAACCTCTGGTTAGAAGCTAAACAACTGCATCAGCTTAGACTTGAAAGCGTTCAAGAATTAGCTCAAAAATTAGCACTTATTTTACAAGACCTCAAGTTGCCACATACCAAATTGGCTTTTGACTTACAGCAAACCGAACAACTCAATGCGAGCGGCTGTACCCAAATTGACTTGCTATTTTCTGCCAATTTAGGCCACAATCCGGTGCCGGTTGAGCGTGCGGCAAGTGGTGGTGAGCTCTCAAGACTTATGCTTGCCCTGCAAAAAATGAGTTCCGAAAAGAAAGCTTTGCCCACCATTATTTTTGATGAAATCGACACCGGTGTATCTGGCGACGTCGCACTCAAAATTGGCAAATTACTCAACGAGATGTCTGCCAATGGGCAATGCATGGCCATATCGCATTTGCCTCAGGTTGCCGCGCGTGCAGCACATCATTTTTTAGTTCAGAAATATGTGGTAGCCGAGCGCATGCAAACACAAGTGAGTGTGCTTTCTACCGCTGCCCGTAAGGAAGAAATCGCAAGGTTATTAAGTGGGGAAGCTATTACTGAGGCGGCTATGGCCAATGCCGACGCTTTGTTAAGAGGGTGATGGACAAACTAAAACCTATACGCCTTGGGCAATCCATTGCACTCATTGGCAGTTGCTTTTCTGATGAAATCGGGAGCTCGCTACAAGCGAATGGTTTCAAAGTGAGCATCAATCCAGGAGGTACACTTTTTCATCCGTTGGCCATCTCTAAACTCCTTCGTTGGGTCCTGAACGAACATTTTACACCACTTAGAACCTATCAACGCAACGACATCTTTTTATCCTGGGATTTATCAGGGACTTTTTATGCGATGTCTGAAGAGGCTTTCATAGAAAAAACGAGGTTGTTGCATCAAGACCTTCGTGCGCAACTTCAAAAAAGTAGTCACTTGCTCCTTACTTTCGGTTCAACCTGGGCATACACCTTAAGCTCGGATCACCAACTTGTGGCCAACTGCCATAAGGCGCCAAAATCAAATTTCTCAAAAGAAATGTCTGATTTAGAGGAGCTCCAAACACAATGGCTTGACTTACTCGAAGAACTCAAAAGTTTCAATCCAAACTTACAAGTTGTTTTGACCATCAGCCCGGTCCGGCATCTCAAGGATGGTTTGGTGGAGAACAACCGCAGCAAAGCTCGCTTGCATATGTTAGCAGAAACACTTTGTGAGCGCGCCAATTGTTTTTATTTTGAGGCTTATGAGTTGGTGACTGATCAGCTCCGCGACTATTCTTTTTATAAAGAAGACGGCGCGCATCCCAACCAGAAAGCTATTGCTGTTGTTTGGGAGCATTTTCAGCAAAGATTTTTGGAAGCATCTACAAGAACCGTATTGGAAGAATGGGCTGCGCTTCAAAAAAGCAAAGCCCACAAAATATTATATCCCGAAAGTAATGAAGCCAAGCAGCATCAAATGGCTTTAGAAAAACAAACGGTCGCTTTTTTTACAAAATATCCTGATTTCCAGGATTCCACTCCTGCTTGAATTGGGCAATAAATTGCTCCATTACAGCGTGCCGCTGTGCTGCTAATCTTTGAGCAGTTGGGGTTTCCATGCGGTCTTTCAACAACAAAAGCTTCTCGTAAAAATGATTGATGGTATGGCCTTTGTCTTGGGCGTAAGCCTCTTTGCTATCGTGTAGTGTTGGCGAAATGCTGGGGTCGTAGAGTGCGCGATCTCTACTGCCGCCATAAGAAAAGGCACGGGCAATTCCGATGGCGCCAATGGCGTCTAGGCGGTCGGCATCACGGACAATTTGCCCTTCTAGGCTGGTATTTTGGTCGGCAACCTTGGCGCCTTTATAAGAAACAATTTGTACGATTTGAGCCACCTGAAGCGCCAAATGCGAAGCAGCACCCAAGGACAGTAATAAATGCTGAACTTCTTTGGCGCCTGCTTCAAAATCGCCGCCATTGTATTTGTGGTCTGAGTAATCGTGGAGTAGGGCAGCAAGTTCAATCAGTGCAGCGTCGCCACCTTCTTGACTTTGCAAATAAAGAGCCGTTCGGCGAACGCGGTCAATATGGAACCAGTCGTGGCTGCCTTCTTGGTTGCTGAATTTAGCGCGAACGCGTTCTTCTACCTCGGCGAGCAGTGCCTTCATTAGATTTTGCTGATCTTTTTGGTGCAAACACCACGGCTAGTGTAGCAACGCACAAGGTAGGTGCCGCTAGAGAGTTCCGCGAGCTGAACACTTGGATGAAGTGATGAAATCAATATTTTACCATTGAGATCTAATATTTCTAAATTTTGAAAATCGTTGACATTTTGTATGGTGATTTGATCTGAGCTTGGGTTCGGATAAACCACGACATCAACTAGTTGGTTTTCAACGAGACCAACAGGATCGTCTTTGCGCACTTGAATGTCGTCTAGGTACAATTTAAAGCCGTCAAGCGTACGCAACACAAAAGCTACATAAATAGTGGAGTCGTTGTAGTTAGCGCTGCTTAAATTGAATTCTCGAGAAGTCCATTCAAAGTTTTCTTCTTGCACCAAACCAATGGTATCGGTGAAGGCAGAAGGGTCATTGGTGGTGGTGGAAACCAATACGAGGTAGTCGTCTGGGAAAGAAGGGTCGTGGGACTTGGCTTCCCAAGAGATGAAGTTTCCAAAGCTGCCGAGTTGTAATTGCGGGGTAATGAGCCAGCGGTTGGCGCTGTCTGCGCTTTCAAAATAGGAGCTCACTGCGGCAACGGTGTCCAAAGTGTTTTCGGGGTCTGGAGCTGTGATCCAGCCGCTTGCGTATTCCAAAACTTGTGGGTGTGGAGCCGCTGCATCTAAATTCAATAAGGTGTAGTTGGTAGGAATACCGCCTTGAAAATCAGTTTGTAAGAGGGTGGTTTGCGCCTGCGCTTGAACAAAAACAAAAGCAAATAGAATGGAGGCTAATAATTTCATAAGGTAAAGATAGTCATTCTTGTTAGTCGACCAATGTGATCAGGATTTCGTTGAACTCTTGGTAGAAGACGTCGAACTCTCGTAAATGTTTCTTGAAAAAGGCATAAATACCGGGCCAATCTTGTTGCTCATAAAAATTTGAACCTTCTAGTTGCCAGTAGATCCTGCCGATTGTTTGCCCTTCCTGATTGACAAATTGTGGTTCCCAGGTAGTAGGAATGGTCATGTTGCTTTCTAAGACTACTTTGAGTTCGGTGAGTTGTTCCCAAAAAATGGCTTGAATACCGGCGTCTTTAAATTGAATGTCGTAACAAATGGAGATTTGTTTGCCATTACAAACCAAGCGCAAATAAGTGTTCTTGACTTGTGTTGGATAGTTGATCCAGTTGATGCGCCTGCCAGATGAAGACATACAAGCGCGCATGTGCGTTTTAAAGCCCGCCCAAAATGCTTCGTTTAAAGCTTTGCGCTCTTCTTTAGGTAACATTTTTCAGTTACTGATTTCCTTTGGCGTGGTCAGCTAAAAATTGCTGCAAGCCGATATCAGTAAGTGGATGCTTGACAAGTGCTTTGATGGCAGAAAGTGGGCCCGTCATGACATCTGCACCTATCGTGGCGCAGTTGATGATGTGCATAGGGTGACGAACAGATGCCGCTAAAATTTCGGTATCAAAAGCGTAGTTGTCATAGATGACACGGATTTGATCGATAAGTTGCAAACCGTCGGTAGAAACGTCGTCTAGACGACCCAAAAACGGAGAAATATAGGTGGCGCCTGCTTTGGCTGCAACCAAAGCCTGACCCGCAGAAAAAATGAGGGTACAGTTGGTGCGGATTCCTTTGTTAGAGAAATATTTAATGGCTTTGAGCCCTTCGGCAAGCATCGGTATTTTAACGACAATGTTTTTGTGTAAAGCAGCGAGTTCTTTTCCTTCGCGTACCATGCCTTCAAAGTCGGTAGCAATGACTTCAGCACTTACAGGGCCATCAACGATGTTGCAAATGTTCACGTAGTGTTGTAAAATATTTGCTTTACCAGTGATGCCTTCCTTTGCCATTAGCGACGGGTTGGTGGTCACGCCATCTAAAATACCCATGTCGTGGGCTTCGGCTATATCGTTCAGGTTAGCGGTGTCGATAAAAAATTTCATGAGTTTATTTTTTGCGGTTTTTGAGCGTTTCTTGTTGTTGGCGCTGCATTTCTTCCAAGCGCTCCTGGAATTTAGATTTCTTCTTTACCTTCGGGTTGGCAGCATTGTTGGCTTTTCTCTCGGCCATTTTGACCTTCAATTTGTCTTCGTTGACGAAGAATTGTTTGATCAAGACCATCATGACGATAGAAAGAAGTGTAGAGATAAAGTAGTAGTAGCTCAAACCTGCAGAATAATTATTGAAGAAGAAGATCATCATGAAAGGGAAGATGTACATAATGATGCGCATGTCTGGCATGCCAGGTTGTTGTGGCGTTTGCATGTTGCCGCTATTCAAGTAAGTGTAGGCGAGGGTAGTGCCTGCCATTAATAACGTGAATAACGAGATGTGGTCGCCGTACACCGGAATATGGAAGCCGAAGTCGAGGATAGAATCAAAAGAACTGAGGTCTTCTGCCCAAAGGAAGCCTTTTTGTCGCAATTCAAAGGCAGCCGGGAAGAAGCGGAACACCGCAAGTAGGATGGGCATCTGAATGAGCATAGGTACGCAACCTGCCAATGGACTCGCGCCCGACTCGCGGTAGAGCGTCATCATTTCCATTTGTTTTTTCATGGCGTCCTCTTGCTTCGGATATTTCGCATTGAGTTCGTCGATTTCAGGTTTAAGAATGCGCATTTTGACAGAAGACACGAACATCTTCCATTGTACAGGCATGAGGATGGTTTTGAGGATGAGCGTCAGAACGAGAATAGCCCAACCAATAGCCATGCCGTTATCGAGAAGTATATTAAAAATCGGCTGAACAGCGTAGATGTTGATCCAGCGGAACAAGCCCCAACCGAAGTTTAGGATGTCGTCGTAGCCACTATTGTAACTTTTAAGTACTTCGTAGTCGTTAGGACCAAAAAACCAATTGAACGACGCGGCGTTGTTCTGAAAATCGAGGGCCATAGTGGCGTGGTAGCCTTTGAGGTGAGTCCAGGCTTGTGGATGCCCCTCTCCAAAATTCTTGATAAAAAACTTGGTACCTTTTTTAGGGAAGGCGTTGGTAGGGTGAAGGATCGCCGAGAAATAGCTTTGCTTAAAAGCAACCCATTCGATGTTTTCTTCTGCTACACCTGATTCACTTGAAGTTTCTGAAAGGTAGTCGAGGCCGCTTTCGGTTTGGTTAAAACAAATGGTAGACACACGGCGCTGTTCGGTGAACAAACGCTCGGTTTTTTTGAAATCGGCAGCCCAATTCAGAACGGTGTTGTCTAGGATGAAACCTTTGTTGTCTAGGACCTCGATGTTGAAGGAGAGGTCGTGGCCTTTTTTGAGTGCGTAGGTTTGACGAATAGTGCCTTCTGCAAATTTAGCCTCGTAAACCGCCTTTGTTTTGGTACTTTTTACCAAATCAAAGAGGTAGTCTTTGGTGTATATTTTACCTTTGGCTGTACTGAGAACCAATTGGTTGAGCGCATCGCCGTCTTCAAACAGACAAAGTGCGTCGTCTTTTTTGTCTGCAAAATCTTTGTAGCTTTTGTATGACTTCAGGTAAACACCTGCAAGCATGCCTCCTTTAGAATTGAGCTCTATGCGGAGTTCGTCGTTTTCGATAGCGGTGATTTCTCCGGTTTTGACAACCTGAGAAGAGGTGCTTGAAGTTGGCGCGCTTGTTTTTGACGCTTTTGGAGCTTTGTTTTCCTTTTTATCCGCTTTTTTGGCAGCTGCAGCTTCTTTCTTTTGAGCAGCTTTGATTTCTGCTTCAGAAGGCTGGTTCATGACGGAAAAAACCGTAATAATGAGGCCAATCAGGACAAGGCCAATGGTGGAATTGCGATCCATGTAGTTTAGTGTTTTTTGTTTTTAAGCGCTGCCTTTACAAAAGCAACAAAGAGTGGGTGAGGGGCATCGACCGTGCTTTTGTACTCCGGATGAAATTGCACGCCCACAAACCAAGGGTGGGTAGGGATTTCAACCACCTCGACCAAGCCTGTTTCGGGGTTTTTACCTGTAGCGATCATGCCATTGGCTTCGAAGTCAGCAAGGTAAGCGTTGTTGAATTCGTAGCGGTGGCGGTGGCGCTCAGAGATGTTGTTGTTTTGATATGCTTTGGCCGTATTCGAATTTGGCTTGAGTTCGCATTTGTAAGCACCTAAGCGCATGGTGCCACCCATGTTAGAGATGCGTTTTTGTTCTTCCATCATGGAAATGACAGCAGAGTTGGTATTCTCGGACATTTCTGTAGAATGCGCATCGGATAAGCCAAGTACATTGCGTGCAAATTCGATGACCGCAATTTGCATACCGAGACAAATTCCTAAAAATGGAATGTTGTTTTCGCGGGCAAAGCGCACGGCTTCAATTTTGCCGTCGATGCCTCTTGAACCAAAACCTGGCGCTACTAAAATGCCATCTAGACCAGCAAGTTCGGAAGAAATGGTATCGGGATCTAGGGTTTCGGAGTGTATCCAGTTGAGTTCAACTTTGGTTTCGTTGGAAACACCAGCATGGATAAATGCCTCGGAAATAGATTTGTAAGCATCTTTTAGCTCAACGTATTTGCCAATTAAACCAATTTTGACGGTATGTTTTGGATTTTTAAGTCTGTCTAGAAAAGACTTCCAGTTGTCTAGTTTAGGGCTCTGTTTTTTGGATAAACCGAGTTTGTCCAAAACAACAGTATCTAATTCTTCAGCTTGCATGAGCAGCGGAACGTCGTAGATAGAAGCGGCATCGCGCGCTTCGATGACGGCATTGACCGATACATTACAGAATTTGGCAATTTTCTTTCTGAGGCCAAGATCGAGCTCGTGCTCTGTGCGGCAGCAAAGAACGTCTGGCTGAACGCCGAGTTCGAGTAGTTGCTTCACGGAGTGTTGGGTCGGTTTGGTTTTGAGTTCGCCAGCTGCAGAAAGATAGGGGACAAGTGTAAGGTGCACCACGATGCAGTCGTTTTCGTATTCCCATAGCATTTGGCGAACTGCCTCCACGTAGGGTAGAGACTCGATGTCGCCGACGGTGCCACCGATTTCGGTAATGACGATATCGAACTGACCATTTTTGGCCACAGCTTGAATGCGTTCTTTGATTTCGTCGGTAATGTGAGGTATGACTTGAACGGTTTTGCCTAAGTAATCGCCGCGGCGTTCTTTTTCAATGACGGATTGGTAGATTCTGCCGGTAGTGACGTTGTTGGCCTGCGATGTAGGGACATTTAAAAAACGCTCGTAGTGTCCGAGGTCGAGGTCGGTTTCGGCGCCGTCGTCAGTGACGTAGCATTCGCCGTGCTCGTAAGGGTTGAGGGTTCCTGGATCGATATTGATATATGGATCTAGTTTTTGGATGGTGGTGGTGTAACCACGGGCCTGTAAAAGTTTTGCTAACGACGCAGATATGATGCCTTTCCCTAAAGAAGAAGTCACACCCCCGGTTACAAAAACATACTTGGTTGAATTGGACATATAACGTTTGTAACTACGGGAGTCAAAGGTAATACATTATTTCCTTTCTTGCCACTTAAAATAGGTCTTTTGTTGCGTTGGCCGATCGGTTTCTGCCTCGGTCAAAGGTTCGCAAGGAACAAGACTTGCATGGCAATCAGAAGGTAATTGTTGGTATAAGGCTGTTCCGTCGGTTTTCCAGGTGATCATGTCGTCGGAAACTTCTTTGATGATTTTTGCCGGATTTCCAACTACTAAGCTGCGTGCAGGAATGTTCATTTTGGCCGGCACAAACGCAAGTGCACCAATAATGGATTCTTTTCCAACCACAACATCGTCCATAATGACGGCGTTCATACCAATTAAACAATTTTCTTCGAGAATTCCACCGTGTATTATGGCACCATGGCCAACGTGCGCACCAGCTTTTAAATGCACTGTGGTTCCGGGGAACATGTGTATGACGCAATTTTCTTGCACATTGCAGCCGTCCTCAATAATGATTTGTCCCCAGTCGCCGCGCAAAACAGCACCTGGACCAATGTAAACGTTTTCACCGATGAGCACATTGCCTGTGACGTTGGCTTGTGGATGCACAAAACTCGAAGGTTTAACGACAGGGATAAACCCATTGAAGGAATAGATAGCCATTATTTGAATTTGTGTGTTAAAGATAAAGAATCCATTGAGAATAGAAGGTATTCCATGTGAATCCCTTTGTTAATCGAATATATCCTATTTAACATAATATTAATTATATAACAATTACAACAAAACAACATTCCAAACGTTGTGTATCTTTGCATTGTGTTTAGCACCGACCAACAAACCCTCCACGACCTCGAGTTTGAAGCCATCAAATTATGGCTCGAGAAATTCTGCATTGGCCCCACAGCTCTAAAACAAGTCCAGACTTTACAACCGCGCACGCAGTTTCAAATGCTGCGCCAAGAACTCAAGCGCTTGGACGAATTGCGTCAGGTTCGTATACACGGCGAAAAATTTCCGCAATTGGAATTCGAAGAACTTCTGCAGGAAATCAAATTATTAGGGATTCAAAAAGCGGTCATTTCTTTGGAAGGCTTTCGACGCATTTATCAAGCTTCAGAATTGGTCAATGCGCTGGTACTGTTTTTCGAAAATGCGCTCTTCAAATATCCTTTATTAAAAGAACTCACTGACGACGTTTATTACACAAAGGAAATCACCAACGAAATTGATCAAGTTTTTGACCGCAACGGCCAAATCAAAGATGACGCCTCGCCTGAACTCGCTGAAATTCGAGCTAGAATAAGGGTGCTGCGCAATCAGATCAACAAGAATTTTGACAAAGAATTACGCCGCTATAACAAAGATAAAGTCTTAGCCGAAACGCTCGAAACGTTTGTCAATGAACGCCGCGTGCTTACCGTGCTCTCTACTTTTAAGCGCAAGGTGCCGGG
>CANHSA010000040.1 GCA_947463345.1 Flavobacteriales bacterium | reverse complement strand
GTGAGAACAAAACCTTGCGTGCGCATTAGAAACGGGCAGTAATGCCGCCCATCACTTGGATAGGCTGAACAGGATAGCTATACCAGCGGTTGTAGCGTTGTGCAGCCAAGTTATTCGCTTGTAAGAACAAGGAAACGCGTGGTGTGTAGCGGTATTCCAAACCTAAATTGACATCGACAATGGCACCTAAGTCGACATAATATTGACCTTCTACCAATTGCGCATTCAGTGCATCAGAACCAACAAGCGCTTTTCTTCCCGTCTCGACATTCGCATCAATTTGGGCATAAAATTTATCGTATAAATTATACGCGCCTCTTGCCGTAAATTGCAACACAGGCAAGTTCCAAGCATAGGCATTGTGGTAGAGCTGATACAAATTATAACGGCCCATTACGTCTATTTTTAGTTTTTCACCCGCTTGGTAGGTCATGGAGCCTTCGAATGTTGTTTGATTCAAAGTATCGTAAGTAACGGTAAGGTAATTGTCATAAATTCCTAGCGTATCGGTTACAAAGAAAGCTTTGTTTTCGATGTGTAAGAAGTGAACACCCACATTGAAACTTAAAGTTTTGCTCAAAGAACCTTTGAAGCCACCGTAAATATCGTAAGGATTGTGCTCGTTGCGCAGCGCAATATTGGTGCGAATAAATGGATTTGCTTGCGTGAGTCCTTGTAAAGTGTTCTGCTTGAGCCCACCTCTTAAACCAATGTATGGAATGAAAATATTGTTGAACATCGCGTATTTGAACTCGGCATTTGGATACACAAAGAAATCAGCACCAATTTCACTGATATCAGTGGTAATTGTCACACCAAGTTCCACTTTCAAACGGTCGCTAAGTGCTTGTGTCCAAACACCTGGTTTAAAATCAATGATGGTATTATTGACCACAAAACCGGTGTCTCCAATCGTATAAACGCTATCTAAGATGCCGCGTTTGTACCCATTGTATCGAACGCCTAAATCGGCATAAAAATGCTCGTTTTTATAGTTGTACCAGCCGCGCGTCTTGAACGCAAAATTATCTTCTTTACTGCGCCAAACCTTGGTAGAATCGGTCGGGAGGGTTAAAAAGTGTTGGTAGTCGGCTTGAAAAGACAAGTTGAGCCTTGCGGAATCACCCCTGAGCCAAACGTACTCAGCTGCGCCTTTCATGAGATGAAAACGCTGCGCAATGCTATCAGCCGAAATACTTGAATCTGGGATGCCATAATAATGAAAACCGTTATTGACGTAATTGGCATCCAATTTGAATTGACCATTGCGCTCGTTGTGTCTGAAATAAGCATTGGCTGCAGTGCGGTCGTATTGCGCAGGGGCATAGAGCGTTTTAGAGCGGTCTCTGATATCACCAAACGAACTCAGGTGCTTGACATGCGCACCATAATGTATGTTTCTCGAACGATCCGATGTGTAGTAGATTTCGCCTAGCGGCATGACTACAGAGCCAATCCCGGCCTTCACATAAAAAGGATACAGCTTGGCAAGCTTTTCTGAAGTCTCTACAGTTGCCGCTTCAATAGTATCGAGCAAGATTTTCGTTTCTGCTTGAAAAAACAAAAGTGGATAATCTTTAACTGCTGTGGCTTTTACAGAATCGATGATTTTTGGATGCTCCAAAATGCGACTTGCGGGCTCCACTTGTTGATTCGTAATGGTATAAATGATGATGCTTTCTCCTTGCTGCGCCCATAATTGGAGCCCAATGAGTAGAAAAACGAATGTGCTGATCAGTCCTTTCATGGCTTACTCCTCGTTGTTGATTTCAATTTTCATTTCTGGTTGCGGTTCTTCATTTACAGGCGGGTTCTTGAGCTGCATCAGTTCATCCCAGAGGTCCGACGCTTCGGCTAAAACGCCATCTTGCTGATCGGGATAAAAATCCAAAACAGATTTGAGCGTTTGCTCTGCTTGAAATAAATCTTCTCGGCTAATATGCACCCGCGTTTGTAATAAAAGGCCTTTGGCAACCCAGAAGTTGTAGCTTGGTTTCATTTTGAGCAAAGCCTTTACCTCTGTCTCTGCTTCGTCATACATTTGCTGACCATAATAGATATCGGCTAACAAATATTTAGCTTCTGAACCCATTGAGGTTGTCGTGTTTTTAACTAACCATTCAAGTGATGGTTTGGCTGCTTCATATTGCTTGAGATGGTAATTGGCCAAACCTGTAGCATATTCAGCTTCTACCTTTAATTGCGGTGTAAGGGCTGCATTTTCCATTACAAAAGCAGCATTTTCCTTCGC
The DNA here is from genome assembly GCA_947463345.1 of Flavobacteriales bacterium. Lineage (GTDB taxonomy): Bacteria > Bacteroidota > Bacteroidia > Flavobacteriales_D > Crocinitomicaceae > UBA952. The sequence goes on along the minus strand of CANHSA010000040.1, from coordinate 11,212 downwards.
TAATTGATAGTTATTCTCCATGAAGGCGCAACGCATGATACCTAGCTTCGCTTCGAAAGTACTCGTTGGTTTAGAAGCTAGCGTTTCCATCTTTTGATAGAACTGTAGGGCCTTAGTGTAATTCTTTTTGACATAATAATAAGCAGCTGTTTTGGTAGCGGCATATTCGGCATATGTAGTTACTGAAGTGCCTAGATACTTTTCAAATTGCGCAATGGCAGCGCTGGAATCTTTGGTCTTTAAAAAGCTATTGCCTAAATAAAAGTAGGTTTCGTTCACATAGCGGCCAGAAGGAAATTTGTTGAGGTAAATTTCAAATTTCTCAACGGCCTCTCTAAAATTGGTGTCTTCGTATGCGGCAAGTGCCGGTGAAAAGAAGATGTTTTCTTTTTCTTCGGTAGAAATATTGGCACAAGGGTAACGGTCAATAACTTCAGAGGCCATGTCTGGTTTTTTCTGGGCATTGTAGACGTCAATCAGGTTCAAGACGACTTTTTTACAGACCTCTCTTTGTTGCTCATAGCTTGCTAGAATTTCGAGATAGGCCGCTTCGGACTTAGTGTAGTCCCATTTTTTATAATAAATATCGGCGATGTCTAGCTTGACATCAAGCAAGTAAGGCGTTTTGGGAAACTCTGCTAAAAAAGTTTGGTAAGTGCTGAGGGCCGCATCGTAATTGAGCTGAGACATGTAGGTTTTTGCCAACTCGTATTGCGCATTCATGCGGTATTTGGAAACCGGCTCTTCTTTAAGAAGTTTACTTAAGGTTTGTGCTTTTTCACTGAGCTGACCATTGAAGCCTTGAGCTTTAGCCAAGTAGAAAAGGGCCTTGTCATTGAGCGCAGAATTGAGGTTGTAGGCCTGCTGATAATATTGAATGGCCTGCAAATTTTGTTTGTTCATATAATATGCATCGGCAATTCTAAAAGTGGCATCAACTACTTTATTTTCCTTGTTCGGATTGAGCTGTAAATACGTTCTAAACGACTGAATAGCTTCGTCGCGTTTACCCTGCTCCAAATAAGCATAACCAATATTGTAGTAGGCATCTACTTTTTCTGGTAAAGAATTAGATGCCGGTGAATTGATGAAGTCACGATACATATTGATCGCCGCTGGTAATTCTTTTTTTCTAAAAGAGATATCGGCCATCCAGTAACGAGAAAGCGCCACCATCTGCGGATCCATCGGGTAAGTATCTACACGTTTAAATGCATTATAAGATTCGGTAAGCTGTCCTTTTTGAAAAAGCTCAACGCCGTAATTAAAAGCAACTGTTTGATATACCTTTTTGAGCTGCGCATCTTTGGAAGGTAATTTTTCGATGGATTCGAGCGCTTTAGCAAAGTTAGAAGTGTTGGTATAGACGTTCACCAAGTATTGATACACATCACGCTTTCTTTTAGAATCTGGGTACTGACTCAGGTAGTTTTCAAAAGCACGTACAGATTCGTCGTAAGGATTGATGTCCACCTTGAAGGAAATTACTGCAAACTGAAACAAGGCATCCTCTTGAATTTGAGGCAAGAAATTCATTTCGGCAGCACGCTCAAAAGCACTGCGCGCCGGCAAAAGTTTATTGAGTTGTAAATAGGCGTCTCCAATTTGATACATGGCAATATGGCAAAGGCTATCCTTGCTGCGGGTAACGCGATCGAAATTTTTAATCGCCTTCTCGTATTGTTTGGTCTTGTAATAGGCAAAACCTAATTCGTAGTAGTCGTCGCGGGTGCCGCGGGCATTTTGATGGTAACGCTCCAAAAATGGCAAGGACAACTCGTATTTGCCCATTTGGTAATAGGCATTGCCTATAATGTGCTGAATATCAAACTCATTATTGACAAATCCGCAGCTTAATACTGTTGGTGCAAAATCGATCACCTCTTGGTATTTTTGCTGCTTGTAAAGAATTTGAGCGATGTAATACGGAACAACACTACAAAAAGTTGAATCCTTTTGCAGCGCCTGAAAACCTTCTAAGGCTTCTTGTAGTGCCGAGCGCACATAGCTAATATGTGCATAAAAATAAAGGGAAGGTTTTGCATATTGGGTCGTACCTCCTTTGACATCTTTAAATGCTAAATAAGCTGCATCTTGATCTTCGTTTTGGTAAGCAGAATAGCCAAGTTTAAATAAGACCTCTTCTTTTTGCTCGGCTGTCAGTCCAGACAAATTGATTTGTGCAAAGGCTACTTGCGCGTTCAGGTAATCCTCGGCCTGAAAATGATAAGAGCCTACACCTATTGCTATTTCATTCTTGAAATTATTTTCAGGATAGGTCTTGTTGAATTGGTCCAGCAAGGGAATGGCATCGTTGTGGTAGAGCTTAAGCGCTGCCATACCTTCATAATAATGCGCCTTGACTAAATAGGGGTCGTGCTCATTGCGCTTTTGCGCGCTGCAACCATTAATAAAAACCCTAAACTCTTGTTTTGCGGCTGCAAACTGAGCTTTGGTATATAATTCCTCAGCATTAAAAAATGCTGCATTCTCTCCGCTATATTTAACGGACTCCTGCGCCCAGAAATAAACTGGAAAGCACATAAGGAGGACAAGATAACGCAAGTTACGATTCATAGAATGTAAAATTAATGGGGGCGCAGGCCCAACTAGCCCCCTACCTTCAAAAGTTTTAAACCTGAATTTGTTAAGATAAAATCGTAGTTTTTGACAAATGGTTACGACATATTGAACACATTTGTCTAAAATTAGAACTCGTGTCAAATGTCATTGCGCTGGCCGCGGCCAAAATCTACCAACAAGATAAGCTCATCTTAGATCAAGTTCAGCTAGAATTAGCTGCACAATCCTTTGCCTATTTAATCGGTAAAACCGGTAGCGGCAAGAGTAGCTTGCTCAAAACGCTTTATGCTGAAATTCCTTTATTAGAAGGTGATGGCGAAGTTTGCGGCTATACTTTAAAAGGACTCAAACGCAAAGACATCCCGTTCCTGCGCCGAAAAATCGGAATCGTATTTCAAGATTTTCAATTGCTCACCGACCGAAACGTACTCGATAACCTCAAGTTTGTATTAGGGGCAACGGGCTGGAAAGACAAAAAATTGATAGAACAACGTGCACTCAATTGCTTGCAACTCGTAGGTATTGAACAAAAAGCTAATGCTTTTCCGCACATGTTATCAGGCGGAGAACAACAACGCGTATCGATTGCAAGAGCACTACTGAATCAGCCTGCGCTTATTCTTGCCGACGAACCCACCGGAAACCTCGACCCCGAAACCTCCAAAGAAATCATGGAACTACTCTTGGCGGTAGCCAAAGAAGAAAATACCGCTATTTTGATGGCCACCCATGACATGCAAATGGTACAGCACTATCCTGGACGTATCTTAGAAGTAATGGACGGTAAATTAGTCGAGAGAAACTAATTATCCGTTATCAGGAGTAGTTAGTTCGCCTACAATTGCAGTTTTAAGAAAATGCCCTCGGTTGGCAGCAGCTACATTTGCCAATGCGAACATGCATTTGGTTAGTGCGGCTTCGGCAGTCAAATCTGTGCCGCTAATGACCCCAATTTGTTCGAAAAAAGTACTGGTTTGGTAAGCGCCTTGGCGCACCGCACCACTCTGGCATTGCGTGATATTGAGCACCAACCCACCAGCAGCAATAAATCCTTGAATAACTGACTGAAATTCGGCAGTGCTAAAAGCATTACCAGCACCAAATGTTTCTAAGATCAAGATTTTGACAGCTGGATATTTGAGTGCTGAGGCATATATAGAAATGGGCATGCCTGGGAACAGGCGCCAAATAAGTACTTCGTTGTGCAGTTGGAGCTGTGGTTGCAGCGCAGGTAGGTTTGTCCTAAATAAGCGTTCTTTATACCACTCAATTTGCACACCTGCCTTGGCTAAAAGCGGATAATTTGGCGCTGCAAAGGCCTCAAACTGATGTGCCGACACCTTAGAACTACGGTTTCCTCTAAATAGCGCATATTCAAAATAAACAGCTACCTCTTGCAATATTGGCGCGCCTTGGGCATCGCAGGCGGCAGCAATTTCTATTGCCGTGATCAAGTTTTCTTTGCCATCGGTTCTGATGATTCCAATGGGCAGCTGAGACCCCGTAAAAACAATTGGCTTCTTTAAACCTTGCAACATGAAGCTCAGGGCACTTGCCGTGTAGGCCATGGTGTCTGTGCCGTGAAGGATCACAAAACCGTCAAAATCATCGTAATCTTGGGTAATCCAGGAAGCAATTTGTTGCCAATGTTGAGGGCTCACTTCTGATGAGTCTAGGGGTTTGGCAAAACTCTTGACTTGTATATCGAGCTCAAAACGTTTAAGTTCTGGAATATGCGCATAGAGATGAGCAAAATCAAAACTTTCAAGGGCGCCAGTTTGCGCATTGGTGATCATGCCAATGGTGCCACCAGTATAAATGAGTAAAAGCCTACGCATGCTCGAATGTAAGGAATTTTTCTAAGTGAAATAGACGAATGGCATTGGCAGTTGTCTGCGCTTCAATTTCAGCGCAAGATAAACCAAGTGTTTCTTGTAATTTACTGACTACCTCGATGAGGTAAGCAGGCTCATTACGTTTACCTCGATAGGGTACTGGAGACAAATACGGAGCGTCTGTTTCGAGTAATAATTTATCAAAAGGCATTTCTTTGACGACCTCGGCTAAACCCGCATTTTTATAAGTGACAACCCCGCCAATTCCAAAATAGAAATTCTGGTACTTTAAAATGCGTTGCACTTGCTCTTTGCTGCCTGTAAAACAATGAAAAACACCACTTAGGGCTGGTGTCCACTCCTGATCAAGAATGGCAAATAATTCTTCAAAGGCTTTGCGCACGTGTATAGCAATGGGCAGCTGGAGTTTTTTTGCCCATTGTACTTGGATCCGAAACACTTCTTTTTGGGCTTCCAAAAAAGCGTCGTCCCAATAAAGATCAAGGCCAATTTCACCGACCGCACAATAGCGCTCAGGCGTGGCAAAAAGCTGCGCCTCAATAGTGGCGAGTTCTTGCTGCCAGTTGTCTTTGACGTAGGTCGGATGCAGACCCATCATGGGCACGCAAGTGCTTTGTTCGAGCGCCAATTGTTCGAGCGCAGCGATACTCTCGACGTCAATATTTGGCAAAAGTATGGCTCCTACTCCTGTTTGTTTGGCACGCTGCAAAACTTCCTTGCGGTCGGGCAAAAACTCCTCGGCATAAAGGTGCGAATGGGTATCAATGATCATAAAGTAGCTAAATAGTTCTCCCAAGCCCAGGCATCTTTGATGGCGTCGTCGATGCTCAAACGCGCTTTCCAGCCAAGCAACTCTTGTCCTTTTGTAGCATTTGCATAAATTTCAATCACGTCGCCGGCTCTTCTAGGGCCAATGACATGAGGTAAATTTTGGCCAGTTATGCGTTCAAAAGCCTTGACAATTTCGAGTACGGAAGTACCTTCTCCGGTGCCAATATTCACGGCTTCTAACAAACCTTCATTTTGATTCATTAAATAAGTCAGGGCCGCCACATGTGCCTCGGCGAGGTCCATTACATGGATATAGTCTCTGATACAAGAACCATCTCGGGTGGGGTAATCGTTACCAAAAACAGTTAAATGTGCTTGTTTGCCAATGGCTGTTTGGGTCACAAATGGCAATAAGTTATTGGGCTTCCCGATCGGGAACTCACCTATTCTTGCAGACGGATGCGCACCAACCGGATTGAAATAACGCAGGTTCATGAGCTTGAGTTGCGGGGCGCTGTGGTGAAAATCAGCAATTATTTGTTCGCCCATCCATTTGGTATAACCATAAGGCGACTCTGGCAATTGTTTGGGAGTGGCTTCACTTACTTCTTTGGCCCCTTGTGGCTCACCGTATACGGTACAAGAAGACGAAAAAACAAAATTTTGAACCTCAAATGCTTCAATTAAGGCTAGCATATTGAGCAGGCCTACCAAATTATTTTGGTAATAAGCCAACGGTTTTTGCACTGATTCCCCAACTGCTTTGTAGGCAGCAAAATGAATCACGCCAGTAAATGCATATTTTTCAAAGAGGGCCTCCATTGCCGGTTTGTCGCAGATATCTATGCGGTGTACGATGGAGTCGTAACCAAGAATGTGACGCAAGCCCTCCAAAACTACTGGATTTGCATTGCGGAAATCGTCGGCAATTACGGGTATAAACCCTTGCTTTTGCAAGGCAACTACGGTATGTGAGCCAATGTAGCCGGCACCGCCAGTAACTAAGATGTATTTATTCATGAAACAAAGTTAGAGAATCTGTTGGTAGCTGAACAGCTTTGCTTTAAGTTTGTTAGAAGCAATATGAAAGTTATCCTTCTTCTTACTTTATTGAGTCTGCTTGGCAGTTCTTACGACCTCGAGGTGGAGGTGGAGGGCATCCCGAACACAAAAGGAACTATTTTCATCGGCTTGTTCAATTCAAGCAGTACTTTTCCTCTCTTTGGCAAACAATACAAAGGTGTGGTTGTCACGCATGAGGGCAAAAGCCATACGTATCGGTTCAAAAACCTACCCAAAGACAGCTACGCATTGGCTGTTTATCACGACGAAAACAAAAATGGCAAGCTCGACAAGAATATATTCGGTGCACCCACAGAGGCCTATGGTTTTTCTAATAATGCCAGAGAAACGTTCTCGGCACCGAGTTTTGAGTCGGCAAAAATTGTCTTGGACCGCGACAAAAAATGTCAGATTCGGATCAAGTAAAGTGGAGCAACTTATTCGAAATGAATAAGAATGGCACCTTTTTCTACTACGTCTCCTTCTTGAATTGCAATTGCTGAAACCACCCCTACACCTTCGGCTTTTAGGACGTTTTCCATTTTCATAGCTTCTAGAGAAAGAAGCGGTGCTCCGGGCTCAACTTCTTGGCCTACTTGCACATGAATGGCGGTCACGCGGCCTGGCATTGGCGCTTGCATTTCTTTTAGCTTGCGCAACTTTGGTTGGTCTAGGCCCATTGCTGCAATGAGCGCGTCTAGGGCATGTGCTTTTTTGACCTGAAAAGTGCGGTGATTGATGCGGATAGTGAGTTGACCTGTTTCAGATTGGTCTGCCACGAGCTCACCGTGGTATTTTTTACCATCAAACTTGATTTCAAAAAAACGGTGGTCAAACCATTTGACAGCCGCACCACTAAGGGTTTGGGTTTCTTTATCGTCTAGTAACCAATTGTTCATGTGCGTCATTTTGAAAGTTGAATTGCGGTATCGGCTTCGGCTTCGATTTCTTCTGTTTTTGGAATATCCAGGGTTTCAAATTGAATATCGTTGGCCAATACCTCTGTGCAAATATAAGTTTTATGTGCTGCAATTGCCGCCTGAATTTGTTCGGTGGTGTCGATGCGAACATGGATGCGATCCGTGACATCAAACGCGCTTTCTTTGCGCAAATTTTGGATGCGGTTGACAATTTCTCTAGCCAAACCTTCAGCCTTGAGTTCGGCAGATATAGTGACGTCGAGGGCCACGGTGAGGCCATTTTCATTGGCCACCAACCAACCTGGGATATCCTGAGCTTGGATCTCGAAATCGCTGAGGTCGAGCACGAGTGTTTCGCCGTCGATGAGGCCGGTCCACCCTGCATTTTGTTCAATTTGGGCGATATCACTTTGGCCAAACTGCTGCACCAAAGCACTAATTGCTTTCATTTGCTTACCGTATTTGGGCCCAATTGTTTTGAAGTTCGGTTTAATGGACTTCACGAGGATACCGGTGTCGGTAAGGAGCTCGAGTTCTTTGACATTGACTTCTGAGCAAATGAGGTCGGTGACATGTCGAAAATTGGCAGCCTCCTGCGCATTTAGGACAGGAATCATGATCTTTTGTAAAGGCTGACGCACGCGAATGTGTTGCTTTTTGCGCAAGGCCAGGACCAAAGAACAAGTCTTTTGGGCAAGTTCCATTTGGGTTTCTAGTGTCGGTAGAATTTGATTGGTATTGGCTTGAGGGAAATCGGCAAGGTGTACCGATGCTTTAGCCTGTCGGCCTGTAGTTTGATTCAAATCTGAATAGAGCTGATCCATGTAAAACGGCGCAATAGGCGCAGCTAACACAGCTACGGTTTCCAAACAAGTATAGAGCGTTTGGTATGCAGCAAGTTTGTCTTGGGCGTCGTCGTTTTTCCAGAAACGACGGCGGCACAAACGCACATACCAATTGGATAATTGCTCGCTCACAAACTCTTGAATGGCGCGGCCAGCTTTAGTTGGCTCGTAGGTAGCATAGGCTGCATCTACCTCAGCTACCAAGGAGTTCAATTTGGAAAGTACCCATTGGTCAATTTCTGGTCTTTGCGAAAGTGCTATGGCTTCTTCTTCAAAAGTAAAGCCATCTATATTGGCATAAAGCGCAAAGAAGGAATAGGTATTGTAAAGCGTTCCGAAAAACTTGCGTTGCACCTCAGCAATGCCTTCTAGGTCAAATTTGAGGTTGTCCCAAGGTTGGGCATTGGTGATCATGTACCAACGCGTGGCGTCTGGGCCATATTGGTCTAAAGTGGAGAACGGGTCGATGGCATTGCCCAAGCGCTTGGACATCTTTTGTCCGTTTTTGTCGAGGACCAAACCATTTGAAACCACATTTTTATAGGCCTTAGAGCCAAAAACCATGGTAGAAATGGCATGAAGGGTATAAAACCATCCGCGGGTTTGGTCTACGCCTTCAGCGATAAAGTCGGCCGGGAACGCCAAGTTATTGTCGATGAGCTCACGGTTTTCAAAAGGATAATGCAATTGAGCGTAGGGCATAGCGCCGGAGTCGAACCAAACGTCAATGAGGTCGGCCTCGCGCTTCATGGGTTTGCCCGATGGCGAAACCAAGATGATCGGATCTACTTTATGTTTGTGTAGGTCAATTTGGTCGTAGTTGGCCGCTGTAAAATCTGAGGGCTTGAACGCTGCAAATGGATTGCTTGTCATGAAGCCAGCCCCAACCGCGCGGTCAATTTCTTGTTGAAGCATTGCGATACTATCGATGCATATGCGTTCATCGCCCTCTTCGGTAGACCAAATAGGAATGGGAATGCCCCAGTAGCGCGAACGCGAGAGGTTCCAGTCGTTGGCGTTTTCGAGCCACTTCCCAAAGCGGCCCGTGCCTGTTGCTTCTGGCTTCCAGTTGATTTCTTTATTGAGGGCAACTAATTGGTCTTTTTGATCCGTAACACGAATAAACCAGGAGTCGAGCGGATAATACAAGACCGGTTTGTCTGTGCGCCAGCAATGTGGATAGGAGTGTTCGTATTTCTCCACTTTAAAGGCTTTCCCTTCTTCTTTGAGTTGGATGGCAATTTGTACATCTACGGAACGTTCTGGCTCTTGACCTGCGTCGTAGTATTCGTTTTTGACGTACATGCCAGCATAAGGACCTACTTCCGGACGGAAACGACCTTGGAGGTCTACGAGCGGCACGAGGTTGCCTCGTTCGTCTGCGACGAGCAGCCCTGGCACACCGGCGTCAGCCGCTACACGGGCGTCATCGGCACCAAATGTTGGGGCGGTGTGTACAATTCCGGTGCCGTCTTCGGTAGTTACGAAATCGCCACCAATGACGCGGAAAGCTGCAGCTGCGTTTTCGGCAGGTTGCGCATAAGGCAAGAGTTGCGCATAGCGTAGGTCTAGTAATTCTTTCCCCAAGCAAGTATCTAAAACAACATAAGGTATTTGTTTGTCGCCCTTCTCGTAATTTGCCAAATCAGCAGCATCTTGAACGAGCGTAAACCCTTTAGAGAATTGGTAGGAAACCAAATTTTTGGCAAGCACCACTTGCATGGGCTCAAATGTATATTGATTGTAGGTTGCAACGAGTGCGTACTCAATTTGAGGGCCCACGGTGAGTGCGGTATTGGAGGGAAGTGTCCAAGGGGTGGTGGTCCAGGCGAGTAAATGTGTTTGATCGCAAAAACTAGCTTCGAACGGAAGTTTTTGGCCTGCTAAGACCTCGAACATAGCCACAACGGTGGTGTCTTTGACGTCTTTGTAGCAACCCGGTTGGTTGAGTTCGTGCGAAGACAGACCTGTTCCTGCTTTGGGCGAGTACGGCTGAATGGTGTAGCCTTTATACAACAAACCTTTGTTGTAAAGCTGAGCGAGCAACCACCAAACACTCTCCATGTATTTAGGAGTGTAGGTAATGTAGGGGTCTTGCATATCGACCCAATATCCCATTTTTTCGGTGAGTTGGTTCCAGATGTCGGTGTAGCGCATGACGGCCTCTTTACAAGCCTCGTTGTAGGCGTCTACACTGATTTTGGTACCGATGTCTTCTTTGGTGATGCCGAGTTCTTTTTCTACGCCGAGCTCTACAGGCAAGCCGTGGGTATCCCAACCTGCTTTGCGGTGTACTTGCTTTCCTTTGAGGGTTTGGTAACGGCAAAAGATATCTTTAATGGCGCGGCCCATGACGTGGTGAATACCGGGCAAACCATTGGCAGAAGGCGGCCCTTCATAAAAGACAAAAGAGGGAGCTCCGTTGCGCTGTGCCACGGATTGCTGAAAAATGGATTCTTTTTGCCATTTTTCAAGAACGGTGGCAGCGACATTAGGGAGATTTAATCCTTTGTACTCAGGATATTTTGCTTTCATGAACGATAACTTTGTAAAGACGCGAATTTACGACAAATCGGGCTATTTTTGCAAGATATGTCGCTCAAAACAAGGCTCCACCAACAATTATTTAACGCACTTGAAAGTCGAAAATCAGCGCTGCAGCTTGAGCGCAGCCAATTGAGTATCGATAGTACCGAAACAGGAAAGGGCTCCGCAGGCGACAAACACGAAGTCGGTATTGCCATGGCGCAAATCGAAATCGGAAAACTCGACCAACAAATTGCGCTCGTTCAACAACAATTGTCTGTACTTCAAAAATTAGATCCCAGCGTGCACCTCGACCAAATTCTAGTGGGCGCTATTTTTGAAATCGATCAACAGTGGTACTATTGCAGCGTGCCTTTTGGGCCAATTCAATTAGACAAAACCACCTATTTTTGCTTGAGCACTGAAGCACCGCTTTACCAAGCCCTCAAAGGAAAAAAGGAACAAGAGAGCGCTGTGTTTAACGGTCGAAATTGGAAAATAAACAAGATTTACTAATGAACAGCCAGCAAAAAATCGCAATCATTGGTGGAGGTGCAGCTGGTTTTTTTGCAGCCATATCTGCCAAACAACACTGGCCAAATGCGCAGGTGAGCATCTTAGAAAAAAGCAATAAATTTTTAGCCAAAGT
>CANHSA010000039.1 GCA_947463345.1 Flavobacteriales bacterium | reverse complement strand
TTCATACTCAACTTCATTCACAAATCCAAGGCACTTGGCATAGTAATTTTGAGGTGGCAGGTAAATCACTCTTGATGGACTTACAAATCGAAGGTGTAGGACGCGATGGCTCAATTGTGGTTTCCATTCCGGATCAGCCTAAATTGAAGCCGCAAACCATGGAAGAATACGCTCTATTTTCGGATAGCCTTTGGTTCAATTGGAAGACTTTCGGCCTCACCTATGCTGCCAAACTACAAGGCGATTCTTTGGTTGGAACTATGGCGCAATCGGGCCTCACTTGGAGGGCTGTCTTCTACAAAGAAGTTCAAACGATGAAGGAAGTACGGGGTAAGATGCAAGACCCAAAAGCACCGTTTCCGTATCTTGAAAAGGAAATTGAGATTTCCACTGCCAAAAAAATCAAGATTTCGGGAAGTTTCATTTTACCTGAATATGAAAAATCAGGTAGCTTCCCCCTCGTCATTATGGTATCCGGCTCAGGGGCCCAAGACCGCGATTGCGAAATTCTAGGGCATCGGCCATTTTGGGTATTGGCTGATCATCTAGGCCGAAACGGTATCGCCTCGTACCGCTATGACGACAGAGGCGTTGGGAAATCAGGCGGGAAATTCGAAGGCGCCACTCAAGTAGATTTCGCCAATGATTTGCTTGCCATTATTCAGTACTTCAAAAAAGCGTATCCGAAAGCAAAGATTTATATCTACGGGCACTCGGAAGGTGGTATGACGGCGCTAAGAGCAGCTATTAAGACCAACGATATTTCGGGAATCATAGAAGCAGCTTCAGTAGGTACGAGTGGTGCAAAAGTGCTCATTGACCAACAATACCTGATCCCAGAAGCGATGGGTTTTTCTCGTGAAGAATGCCTTTGGAATCAACGTTTGTACGAGAAAGGTGCAGAAATTACATTGAATAACAAGAGCGAGACATTTACCAATGCTTATAAAGAATGGTTGACACAAGCATGGGATAGCATTCCGAAAAAACTACTCGACGGCGCTAGCCAAGAAGACTTACAGGCGCAAATGACCGCCTTCTTTGATTCGGAATGGGCGCGTCAGTTTTTGGCCTTTGAAAGTGGTACATACCTCGCACAGTTGAACTTGCCATTTTTAGTGATCAACGGATCAAAAGACGTTCAGGTGCCTGCTTTTTCAAATCAAGAAGGATTCAAAAAAGCAATGACTCCGGTATCTTTAGAGAAAAGTAGTTTTTACGTTTTAGAGGGTGCCAATCATTTGTTTCAGCAATGCAAGGAATGCAACCTGAGTGAATATGCCACCCTTGAGCAAACCCTAGACCCGAAAATAATGACTTGGGTTACATCATGGATTTTGGCACAGCCGTAAGACCATCGATATAACCGAAGTTCTTTTCAATGATTTGCGGCATGTTTTCCTGCAAATAATTTTTGAAGGCCTCAGCTGCTCCGTTGTGTTTTTTTCCTTTTGGCCAAACCATACGCCACATAGATTCTAGCGGTAAGTCGGGCAGTGTAGAAACAGTGAGTTGCCCCAACGTGAGTTCGTTTCTGATACCAATTAGCGGCATAATGGAATAACCCAAACCTGCAATGAGCGCTTGCTTAACGGCCTCGTTAGAAGTAAGTTCGATATGTCGACGCACTTGAATTTGATGGCTAGACAGATATTCGTCTTGGGCTTTGCGGGTAGCGGAACCTGTTTCTCTTTTGACCCAAGTAACCTCTTCTAGAACTGATTTCCAATTGTTCTTTACATCGACTTTTAATTGTTCTTTCCCGACTAAGAATAATTGGTTTTTCATGCATGGAATTTCTTCTAAATTGAGGCGGTCTGGCAGTACAGAAACCAATGAAAAATCGGTCTCGTTGCGCTCTAAATTGAGGGTGACGTTAGCGCGGTTTGACACATCTAAAACCAACTCTACACCGGGGTGCAGTTTCATGAAATCGGCGAGTAAATAAGGGATAATGTATTTGCCAGTAGACACTACGCTAATGCGCAAGCGTCCGCTGAGCTGGCCTTTATACTGAGCAGTTTTATAATTAATTGCATAAACTTCTTCGAGGATTTTTTCTGCTGCAGCAGCAACTTCTCTTCCGAAATCAGTGACGTACAACTTCTTGTTGACGATTTCAGTAAGAGGGATGTCAAACTGATCTTGGAAGTTTTTGAGTTGAATAGAGACTGCTGGTTGTGTGAGAAACAAAGCTTCAGCAGCTCTAGTAATGCTTTCTTTTTGTACAATTTTTAGAAAGATGCGCAGTTGATTGAGGGTGTAGTTCATAACATTTATTTATGTATTGTATATCTTTATTATATAATTACTTATGCAAATAATGTGCCAAATTTGCAAAAAATATCAATTCCATGATAAAAGAAATTGAATTAATTCAAAGTAAATATTATCCTGAGGAGGCACTTGAGGTACTTGGCAATCTCATTCAGCAGAAAATTGCCTACCACACTCAAAAAACACTCAGACACAACGAAATGTTTGGCACACCTGACGAACAAGCTGAAATTCGACTCGTGGCACTTAAGCACATTAAAAAAACATTAATCGAAGAACTGAAGCAATTAGATCCTCAAACCGTATTGCAAATCAATGGACATGTTTCCCTCTCAATTGTTACTCAGTAGCAAGCACCATAAGGAACAAATTCTAAATCCCATATTTGAACCCTTTGGCACAGTCCTTTTTGTGAATGAAGGTTTTGACACCGATGATTTTGGTACATTTTGCGGGTCTATTCCAAGAAAAGAAGGTCCAAAATATACGGTCAAAGAAAAATGTTTGGCAGGCATGCAATTTGCGACTTTGCGACAAGGTATGGCCAGCGAAGGCTCTTTCGGCCCTCACCCAAACATTCCCATTTTAACAATCAATGAAGAATGGCTCGTTTATATTGATCTTGACCTTGGCCTCGAAATTTATGGACGCAGCACAACAATAGAAGTTTGCCATGCGCAACTTCATTACCAAGATGCCGCACAACTTCCCTCATTTTTAAGCAATTGTTCATTTGGAAAACAAGGCTTGGTTTTGAAAAACGCTTCAAGCGGACAACTCCTTGAAAAAGGAATTCAGGAGCCCGCTCAATTGGAGCTCCTCCTACAACAAATTCCTGAATGGCAAATTGAAACAGACTTGCGCGCGCACATGAACCCGCTGCGTCAGAAGAATATTGCTGCTGCTGGGAAGGATTTGATGGAGCGCATGCAAAGGCGCTGTCCAAATTGCGCTCATCCCGATTTTTCGGTTCAAAAAGTAAGTGGTCAGCTTGCGTGTAGTTTGTGTTTTCAATTGACAGACAACTATCAATTTTTAGAATACACCTGTAACTACTGTGCACATCATCAAATAGAGGAAAGAACAGACAAAAAGTTAGAAGACCCTCAATTTTGCAACAATTGTAATCCTTAAATGAACTTAACTCCTAAATACGAAGAATGAATTTAGACTTTTTATCACACGACCTGAGCAACCCTACCATTTTGTTTTTCCTTTTGGGGATCTTTGCTGTACTCATCAAAAGCGATCTAGAAATTCCCGAATCGTCTTTTAAATTCATCTCACTTTACCTTTTGTTTTCGATCGGATTTAGAGGAGGGCAGGAATTGCAACACAGCGCCTTTACTTCAGAAATATTTTGGTCGCTACTTTTCGGGATGGCTATTGCAGCGTGTATTCCGCTTTATAGTTTTTTCATCATTCGCAAACGAGTGGGCATTTCTAATGCCGCCGCAATTGCAGCTGCATATGGATCGGTAAGTGCCGTGACTTTGGTGGCGGCGCTATCGTTTCTGGAACTGCAAAATCTTGAATTTAATGGCCATATGGTCGCGGTAATGGCATTCATGGAATTTCCGGCAATTATTGTAGGAGTTTTGCTATTGCGGATTTATGAAAACAACGACGCCAAGTTCTCTTTACCAGAATTACTTAGGCATTCATTAGCCAATGGAAGTGTACTGATGATCATGGGGAGCTTAGTGATCGGCTTGCTTTCAGATAGCAAACAAGCTGCGGATATTGCACCATTTACTACTGATATTTTCAAAGGATTTTTGGCGCTCTTTTTATTGGAAATGGGGATGACTACCGCGCGGCGCATCAAGTCATTTAAAACCCACGGCTGGGCCATGGCTGCTTTCGCTCTTTTGTTGCCTGCATTCAATGGGATAGTTGTGGCATGGTTGTCGCAATTCGTAACTGCTGACGTTTCAAACCGCTTTGTTTTCGCCGTTTTGGCAGCGAGCGCCTCCTACATTGCGGTTCCTGCTGCCATGCGTTTAGCTGCACCAAAAGCAGATCCGGGACTTTACATTCCGATGGCGCTTGGGCTCACTTTTCCTTTTAACATTGCATTAGGAATGCCGCTCTATTACAGTATTATCTTACTAAGTTAGCCTGAAGAAACTCCCATTTGAGCCAAAGCTGTTCGCACTTGGCTTGATACTCCACCACTTTTAACGCGGCCTGAAACGCGGCGCTTTCTCGCATGTTGACCATGAAAAGGGAGCTTTCTCCTGTTTCAAACATACTGAGTTCGGCAGCTAAAAGTTTCTTGGTGCTGGCTGCATTTTCAGTAAAAATGGAGAGTTGTTTGCGGGCGTTGAGGTATTCGGCTCTTGTAGAAAGCAGCTTGGCAGTAAGTTCTGCGCTGCGGTCTTGGCGCTCGAAGTTGGTTTGTTCAATTTTCAATTTGGTTTGTTGAACTGCCGCACGCTCTTTTCTAAGAAACAACGGCATTTGTGCACTCACACCCCATTTATAATCATTGATGGAAAATTGTGCCAAAGGATTATATTGAATGGGCTCGTTTAAAAAATTGTATTTGAGTTCAATTTGAGGCTTGAGTTGCTCTTGGTTATAGCGCTTTTCAATGGCCAGGACATCTAATTTGTAGGATAAAATTCCTAAGTATGGATGTTGCTGAACAAGCGTATCGACCGGGCCTGCAAATACTAACTTGGGTTGTTGCTCACTTAAGGTATCGGCTTGAAGCGGCTGAGTTTCTAAAGCGAGCTCAAGGGGGGTGCCGTCTGCTTTCCAGAGGTAGCGGTTGAGTAAAGCGCTTGCCGCGGTATACTTAGCTTCTTGATCGGCAAATGCTGCTGCTCTGGTTTGATACTGAATAGCAGCCTCTACGGTGTCGATGTAAGGGCGATCGCCGAGTTCTGCCATGCGTTGCATGGCGCTGAGACGCACTGCACCCACTTCCAACGCTTCTTTAAGTATTTGGCCTGCATAAAACTGTAAATACCAATCCCAGTAGGCGTATCCTGCCTCCATTACTAACTCATTGAGGGCTAAACGCTGTTCGAGTTGACTACTTTTTAAGTACACATTTGCTTTCTGTAACTCAGCTCTGCGCTCGTCGATGAGCAAGCCGTTTCCGAGATTGGCACTGAGCCCTCCGTACCACAAACCATTCTGAGGGGTGAGCCCCTGAGGGTCTAAGTAAGTACCGCGGTTTTGTTCGAGACCCGTTTGTAAACTCAAGCCATACCAGGTGGGCACTTTGAGCTGGGCATCGGACAAGCTATAGTACATTTTATTGCCATAATACTTCTGAGAAAGGTCGTAGTTCAATTTTGGATCAAAACCACCGCGGGCCTTGAGGACATAGGTTTCGGCGAACTCAGGAATGAGTTTGGCTTGTTTGGCCAAAGGGTGACCTTCGAGCACCTGTAACATAAATGCCTCAGGGCGCAGCACTGTTTGTTGTGACCAATTAGTAAAAGACACCAACAAAAGAAGGAACAGGACAGCACGCTTATTTCTCATTTGACTTGGCTTTATCAGTTGGTTTTTTAATAGGCGCTTTGTAGTAATCTGGCGGGAAACCGTTGACGTTTCGCCAGAGCTCATACCAAATAGGCACATCGTTGAGCAGTAGCATGGAATAAGCACCGCCACCCACACGCAAGGCTTCTGGCCATTTACCTTCTTTGCGATCCGGCGCTACCAATACTCTGAACTCGCCGTTTTCGTTGGCAAATTGATCAATGGCAAATACAGTACCTCCGTAGGTGCCATAGCTGGTGTTGGGCCAGCCTGAGAAAACAATGGCAGGCCAACCGTCGAACTGAATGCGCACCTGCTGACCAACTTGTAACAGAGGTAGGTCCATTGGACGCACGTACATCTCTACAGCGAGGTCATAATTGGTGGGCATGATGGTTGCAATTGCCGATCCTTGTTTGATGGTTTCGCCAATGCCGCTCGAAAGCGTTTTGGTAATGCGACCATCTTGGGGCGCCAAAATGTAATACATGCCGTTGCGAATTGAGTAATTAGCCACCTGAGTTTGCATTTTACTCACATCGATTTCTGCTTCGTACATACTTGAAAGTGCAGTAAATTTTTCTGACTCCGCCTTAGAAACTTCATCCTGAAATTTGGTTTCTACTGCGTTGAGCTCAACCTTTGCATCAATGATGTCGTTTCGGCTTTGTAAAAACTTTTGCTGGGCGGAGATCATGGATGCTTGGGCACGCTGCATGGCTACTTTTCGGGTTTCCACCTCTGTCTTAGACTTGAGGTCTTCTTTGTAAAGTTTTTCAAAGCGCTCGTACTGATCCTTTGCAATTTGGTAGTTGAGCATCGCGGCTTGGTTTTCGATGCTATCCGATTTTAGTTTCAGCTGGGCTTGCTGAGTTTTGATCCGCGCCTGCTTTACTTTCAGCTTTCCAGTTTCAATGAGTGCATCTATGCGTCTGTCTAAGGACTGTACTTTATCTCCGTACGATACAACGCTCAGCTCTTTACTTTTGAGCTGCTTTTCGCTACGACCAACCAATTGAGGGTCAAAATAGCCCTCTTTGATTTCGGAAATAAACATGATGGTGTCGCCTTTTTTGACTAAATCACCTTCCTTGACAAACCATTTCTCGATGCGACCTCCGATGAGTGCATTAATGGTTTGCGGCCGTTGTTCAGGACGCAGCGTCAAGACCTGACCATTGGAACGGATATTCTGGGTCCAGGGTAAAAAAAGAATAATGAGTCCAAAAATCAAGAGCGCATAAATGGTATTGCGCAAAAGTCTTTTAGGTGCCTTGTTGAGCATTTCAGTTGCCACAAGACCATCCGAATTGATTTGGTTTCGATTTTGCGGAGAAAGATTTAACATAAGATTAATTTTTCGTGGTTGAGCGATAGGTTGTGCTCGTTGATGCTGGCCAATAGAACTGTCCCTTTAAAAGAGGCATTGAAATGCACTAAAACTTTTTCAAGCGAGGCATTTGACAGATAGTGCGTATGCGTATCCCATAAAAGAAGTGCTGGTTGAGCAATAAGCGCTCTACACAAAATAACTTGAGTAATAAGTTGGCGGTCAAGGGTACTGGCTTCGGGGTTGAGTATCGTTTGGTAAGCATCTGATAACTCCAATACTTTTTGATCCAAACCAACAGCAACAGCTAAATCAATGACCTGTTCTATGGTGAAGTCGCGGCCCATTTGGATATTCTCCAATACAGTCCCGTAAATGAGCTGATCATGGTGAGATAAACTAGCAATTTGAGAACGCAGTGAAGCTGCATTCAAATTACTTGTGGGAATGCCGTTGATGAGGACTTTCCCTTTATTGGGTAAAGCCATGGCTGTAATCATCAAGAACAAACCTTGGGCTTGGTTGCCTTCAAAATCTTGGATATGATAAAACTTACCCGCTTCAAAGCGACACGACAAATTACTTAACAAAGGGAGCTGACTCCAACTCGTTTGGTATTCCAATTGCTGAATTTCAACAGAAAGAGCCTCGGATTTTTGAACGATGACGCCTTCTTCTGAATCTAAAGGTAAATCGGTGATTTCGCCTATTTTTTCTATCGCGGTAAGGACGTCATAAACCATTTCAAGACTGACAATTAGTTTTTCTACTGAGTTGAGCACCAATACGATGATGATTTCGGCAGCTACAAACTGACCAATATTCATTTGCTGGTTCAGGACCAACAAACCACCAATGATCAGCAAGGCCAATGCAATAAGAACTTTGAAACCAATCAGATAAATATATTGTTGCACGAGTACCTTGAAATGCGCATCTCTGGACTTCAGGTAGCCTTGTAAGTAGGTATCTGAGCGCTTGAGTAAGATGCCGTTGTTGCCAAGATGCTTGAAAGTAAGGCGATTTCGAGCAATCTCTTCTAGCCAATTCGCCACTTTATATTTGTATTTTGACTCATCTAAACTGGTCACAAAACCTCTCCTGGCCGTCATTCTGAAGATAAAAGCCAATAGTAATAGGAGTGCAAAACCAAAAATGATGAAAAATGGATGGTAGAAGGACAAGAGAATGAGACCAAATAATATCTGTAAAGTTGCCGCCGTAAAATCAATGAGCAACTTTGAAATCCCCTTTTGAATGGTGAGTGTGTCAAAGAAACGGTTGGTCCATTCTGGCGCATAACGCAGTAAGAGTTCACGCAGTTGTATTTTCGGTAATCGGGTTGCAAATTCGAGTGCTGAGCGCGTGAATATTCGCTGCTGAAGGTTTTCGGTAATCCGCAACTGAGCAATATTCATGTAGCCTGAAAAACCAATGGCCGAAACCACTAAACCCACCAATAAAAACCAGGAAGTACTTACCTTGCCTGCTTGGATGAAATTGATAATGGCTTGGATACCTAGCGGTAAACCAAGGCTAAGTAGCCCACCAATAATGGCAAAAAGGTAGATATCTGAAATATCCTTGCTGTCTGGTTTGAGCAGCGCCCAAAAGCGCTCATATGGTTTACTGACGTCTTTATTCATGATCGAGGTAACTAAAAAATAATTGTGTATAAAAAACAGCAACTGCATCTTCCTGTTCAGAAGCATTGGTGACCTCTGGGAGGTGCTGTCCAAAAAAGCGTTGCTGCAAACTGCCTTCTAATAAGGTGGTCACTAACATTTCAGGATACTTACAGTTAGGTTGGTAAGCGCGTACCAAATCGGAAATGTAATGAACAATTTGCAAGTAAATGCTATGGAAACCCGTTTGATGATCTGCATCAACGGCTTTAGTTAGAAAAACTTTGGACGCCTCGTGAATGACGATGCGCTGCAGGCGCTTTTCATTGGTAAACGAGAGCGAAGAAGCTTGCGGGACTAAAAGTAGTTCAAGAGCTTTGGTGAGGCGTTCTTTTGGATTTCCGCCTTGGGTTTGTAGTAGCAAACGACACTCTAGCCTGCCCCAATACCAATTGATGAGATAGAGCAAAAGCTTTTGTTTGCTAGCGAAATAGCGGTAGACAGACGCTTCGGTGGTACCGACAGAAAGTGCCAATTTTTTGAAAGTAAACTGCTCAAAACCAAGTTCATTGATCAAAAGAATACTTCCTTCAATGATGCGCTGTCCGAGTTGAGTGGCTTGCGGATTGCGCAGTGCAATTTCTTCGAGTACTGGAATCTGAAAACGGTCAACGAGATCCATAAAAGTAATTTCTTGCAAAATTAATAGCAAAACTATTACGCATTGGTAGGTTTATTATAACTTCTTTTTATCGACATTATAAGTATTTTTGAAAATGCAAAAATCTGTCGTTATACTCGGTGCCTCCGGACTTGTTGGCTCCGCACTCGTTGAAGAATTGATCCTCGATCAGCAAGTATCCGAAATTAGAATTTTAACTAGACGACCTTTAGTCTTTACTTCAGAAAAAATCAAGCTCATCCAAACCGATTTGAGCAAGCCAGCACCAAGTGCCTTTGCCAATGCCACAGCGTTGTATTGCTGCATTGGTACCACGCGCAAAAAAACACCTGATCAAACACAATACCGCGCCATCGACTACGGCATGACCCTTGCAGCGGCAGCGGCAGCCAAAAATGCAGGCGCAACAGAAGTTCACCTCATCAGTGCTATTGGTGCCGACACGCGGTCCAAGATTTTTTACAGCCGTTTGAAAGGCGAAATTGAACGCGACCTACTGCAGCTCAACTTCGAACGCACGCTCATTTACCAACCGTCTATCTTGATAGGGCCGCGCCCAGAAAAACGCTTTGGAGAAAAAATTGCACAACTCCTGAGCCTGTTGTTCGACCTATTGCTCTTTGGTGCGCTGCAAAAATACCATAGCATTAGCGCCAAAGAACTGGCCGTTGCGATGCACAGACATTCTTTTGCAGCACAAAAAGGCAAGCAGGTACTTACATATCCAGACTTCTTCCAAAAATAAGCTTATCTACTGCGCACCCCCACAATATTGGGTAGCGGCCAAAAGTGCTTGTTGGCATCGCTCTCCCAAGTAGTAGAAACCCAAGAACCCACCTTTTTGATCTGATGGCCATTGACGTTGATCAACAAACTGGTTTCGGGCCCACCTTCTAAGTAAATGGCATCGTGCAAGCCGCCTGGCATTTGCTTCATGAAGTCGATCATTTGGTTGTGGGTGTATGGCGACCGCGTAAAAATGAGGTAAAACCAACCTTTTTCATCCTCTGCTGCCACTAGCATGCTACAAGACTGTATTTTCTTTTGCCAGTACATGGGGCTCGCATTGCAATCGATCATGCGCAGGCCTTGAGCAAAGCCCTTGAAATTGTTTTTTTCTTGCTCCCAGTTGGCGCAAGTGAGGTCTAGTACTTCTATATTGGAACGCTGACACTTTGGTTTAGGGCCCAACGCCATCATTAAATTGAAGTCCTCGAGTAATTGGCCGTTATTGAAGTGCTTGCCATTTTGCAAGTAGGCTCTGCTGATCAGCGGTTTGTTGAGGTCGTACATGCCGGCATTGAAGGCAACCATCAAGTCAAAAGAGTCGGCCCAGGATTGAACACTTTTTGGAATGGAGTCGTGCTGAGTTGCCGAGAATAAATCAAATTGAAATTGAGCAGGATCCATGCGCAAAATGGCTAATTTGGAGTCGCCAATGAAAGATTTGGTTGGCGCAGCGATTTCGCGGTATTCCATACCCTTGGTGAGGGTGGTCCAGTGAGCATAGTTAGGCTTCTCCTTTACTTGAACCGAAGGGCGATTCGTGCAGGCGTAAATACACGAAAGCGCAATAAAAAGCGGTAATAAACGGTATAAGGTTGACATCTATTCTTTATTCAAAGTTATTGCTTTTAATAGTTTTATTTACTTTGTACTATATACAATGCATATGAGAGCGCTACTTCTATTTATCTGCCTACCCTTCCTAGGATTTTCACAAGCCATTCCTAAAAAAGACAAACTCAAAGCCAAACGCATTACTGCCAATGCAAATACACTTTTCGATGAAGGCCAAAGCACCAATGCCTATATGTTGCTCAAACAAGCCGTAGCCCTAGATTCAACAAATGCGGACGCCTTCTTTTTATTGGCTACAACAGAGTTTGACCTCCGCTCCTATTCTTATGCCCAAGAACACTGCAACAAAGCGCTGGTTTTGTTCGGTACAAACACGAACGAAGAACATTTGTATTTAGCTGGTCAAATTGCGCTTTCATTAGCAGATTCCGAAAAAGCGAAGCAGTTATGTGACCAAGCAAAAAAGATCATCAAATCCGAAAAGGATTATAAATTACTCGGGTTTCAATTACTTGAAGAACAGAGTAATTTTACACTGCTGCAATCCAGCGTCAAGAACCAGCGTCAACTTTTAGGCGGCACACTCAATACAAATTACGACGAATACGGTCCGATTTTAAGTAAGGATGCTCAAACGCTTTACTTTACCACCCGTAACCCGAATGCCAAAGGCGCCAACCTCAACCCCGACGACCAACGTTTCTTTGAGGATATTTATCAAGCCCAACCAGACCCCGAAAACAATCAATTATGGGTGCGCAACTACAGCAACGACGAACTGCTCAATACCGAAGGTTTTGATGCGCTCTCCTACTTGGCAGCCGACCAACTCAGCGCACTAGGCACGCTCAACACTACAGCATCCAAAGAAGCGAGCACCCAAGGCTCAGATATTTTTGAACTCACAGCAGAAACAGCTGGTGTTTGGGACGACAAACAAATCATTCTCAATATTCCAGGGCTGAACAGCAGTTATTTTGAAGGCGCCCCTACCAAAACCGACACTATTTGGATAGACGAATTTACGTATGTAGAAGAACTCTATTTTGTATCTGATCGCGCCGCTGAAAAATACGCCACAGACATTTACATGGCCAAAAAAATCAATGGCATTTGGCAACCTGAGGTGCAAGTACTGCCTCAAGGCATCAATACCGAAGGGCGTGAAACTACCCCGTTTGTGACACCCGATGGAAAGTTCCTGTTTTTTGCTTCGGATGGACACCTCGGCATGGGCGGCTACGACATCTTTTACTGCAAAAGGGAAAATCAAGGTTGGTCTGCACCAAAAAACCTTGGCGCTGCTATCAATACCACCCTCGACGACACGCATTTTCAAATTTGCGGCACTACCCTCACTTGGGCAAGTGTCAGCGAACTTGAAGGCTTATTTAGTTATAATTTGTTCGAGGCACCTTTAGGCGTTATACAAACCGAAGAACAGAAATAAAGTGCCGCGTTATTTTATTCAGCTCGCTTACGACGGAAGTACTTATCACGGTTGGCAAATACAGCCAAAAGCAAACTCCGTTCAAGAAGAAATCCAAAATGCACTGAGCAAACTCCATGGCAACGAACGAATAGAGGTAGTGGGTTGCGGACGCACCGACACCGGCGTGCATGCCAAGCAATATTTCTTGCACACCGACCTCCCCCACAACTGGGACCCCCAACAATTGGTCTTCAAACTCAACCGCATGACCCCTCCCGATATTTCGTTTTCGAAAGCTTGGGAGCTCCATTCAGACTTACATGCGCGTTTCGATGCGAGTAGGCGCACTTATCGCTACTTTATCAATCGACACAAGGACCCTTTTGTGCGCGAGCAAAGTTGGTACGTACAGCAAGACCTCGACCTTTCTGCCATGAACCATGCAGCCAAACACTTAC
This sequence comes from Flavobacteriales bacterium, assembly GCA_947463345.1. Taxonomy (GTDB): domain Bacteria; phylum Bacteroidota; class Bacteroidia; order Flavobacteriales_D; family Crocinitomicaceae; genus UBA952. Next base: position 596 of record CANHSA010000039.1, on the reverse strand, counting down.
TTGGGGTCCAGGATTTTTCTTCATTTGCCAAAGCACACACAGATGTCAAAACAAATATCTGTGAGGTTTTTACAGCAGAATGGTTCCAAACAGCAAATGGCCATTATTTTGAAATTTCAGCCAACCGCTTTTTGCGCAACATGGTACGCGCTATTGTAGGAACGCTTGTAGAGGTGGGTTTAGGCAAAATAAAAGCCTCCGAACTGCCTGGCATAATTGCTGCTCAAAACCGTTCGGAGGCGTATGTATCGGTACCCGCACAGGGCTTGTTTTTGTGGGAAATTACTTACGAAAAAGCGCCACAATTACAAGATTAATCTGGTTGATTGATTTCCCATTCGCGGTAGAGGTCAAAATAACTTTTGGTTTCTAGAATGACCGCACCACCAAGTGTATCGCCGTACTTAGCAGGCAAACCACCTGTAAAAACAGTGACGCGACCGATAGCACAACTTGGCACATTAAACACCTCATTGGATTTGATGCCATCTAGCACATAAATCATGTCGCCTTTGCGGGCGCCGCGGAACATAAGGCCGCCGTCTTCGTCTTTTTTGACATCGGAATTGGAATTGGCAACCATATCCACGACACTA
>CANHSA010000038.1 GCA_947463345.1 Flavobacteriales bacterium | reverse complement strand
GACCTCTATTTAACGGTCAACAAAGGCGACAAAATAGCATTCATCTCCAGAGACTCCGTTGCCCTGACACATTTCTTTGAAATTATGGCTGGCAATCTTAAAGCCGATACTGGTGAAATCACATTTGGAACCACCATTACAACCGCCTATTTACCCAACGACAACCACCATTATTTTGAAGCCAAACTGAGCCTCATCGATTGGTTGCGCCAATATGCACTCACAGACGAAGAACGCGAAGAAGTATACTTGCGCACCTTTTTAGGTCGCATGCTTTTTACAGGTGAAGAAGCGATGAAAATGGCATTTGTACTTTCAGGAGGTGAAAAAGTCCGTTGTATGCTTTCTAAAATGATGCTCGCTAAAGGAAACTTATTGCTCATGGATGAGCCAACCAACCACCTCGACCTCGAATCCATTACAGCGCTCAATAACGCCATGCAAGAATTCCAGGGCACGCTCTTGTTTACTTCCCATGACCACGAATTGGTAAGTACGGTAGCTAACCGCATCATCGAACTCACGCCTAACGGTATCATCGACAAAATGATGCCTTACGACGACTACCTCGCCGATGACAAAATTGCACAATTACAAGCAGAACTTTATGCCTAAAACTATGGTGCGCTATCAAGTCCATTGCGAACAAGCACAGCAACGCTATATTCAGTTCAGTGCCGTTTTTGAACAAGATGCCGCTCTAGAGACCCTCCAACTCGAATTACCCAGTTGGAGACCCGGCCGCTATGAAATCGGTAACTTTGCCAAAAATATCAAAGGATTCAAAGCTTTTGGAGACAACAACCAAGCTTTAGCGTTTCATAAAACAACCAAAGACACTTGGGTCATCGACACCAAAGGCAGCGCTCAAATTAAAATCACCTACAGCTATTACGCTGCCGAACTCAATGCGGGCTCTAGTTTTCTTGACCCCAAACAACTCTATATCAATCCGGTCAACTGCTTCTTTTACGATGCAGCCCAAACCGAACAAGCCTACCAACTCCAACTGCACCTACCCGCAGCTTGGCAAATTGCTTCAGCCTTACATTTCGATCCAAACAACACCTGCGAAATCGCCAATTTTGACCGCTTGGCAGACAGCCCCTTCATTTGCAGCGCCACCATTGAACGCAGGAGTTACGAGGTAGACGGACGCACTTTCCATATTTGTTTCAATCAGCAGCAAATGATCCCATGGGAGCGCGTTTTACAAGACTTCCAAAAATTTACTGCGCGGCAGCTTCAAGATTTTGGCGAATTTCCGAGCCAAGAATACACTTTCTTGATCCAATCTGTACCTTACGCAGCGTATCACGGTGTGGAGCACCTCGATTCAACGGTAATTGCCCTAGGGCCTTCTTGCGACGTTTTCGGGAGCCTTTATACGGAATTACTCGGCGTTTGTTCGCATGAGCTTTACCATTCCTGGAATATCAAAGCGCTCAGACCAGCCGAAATGCAGCCCTACAACTTCAAAAATGAAAACTACGCCCAAACAGGTTTGATCTATGAAGGCATCACAACTTATCTCGGAGACCTCTATTTACTCAAGAGTGGCGTATTCAGTACCGAGCAATATCTCAAAGAACTTAGTAAGCAAGTTCAAAAACACTTAGATAACCCTGGCCGATTCTCGATGAGTGTGGCAGCGGCGTCATTTGACACTTGGCTAGATGGCTATGTGCCAGGCGCACCAGGCCGCAAAGTTTCGATTTACACAGAAGGCTGCTTGTTGGCCTTTTACATCGATTTCAGGCTGCGCAAAGCCACAAATAATAAGGTTGGCATCGAACAAGTCATGAAAACCCTCTATTTTAATTTTGGTCTTGTTCAGAAGGGCTACACACTTGCCGATTACCAAACAACCATAGAAAATTTAGCGGGTGAATCATTCGCCACATTTTTCGAAGATTACGTGAGTGGCACCTGCGCGTATGAAGTGCTCTTGCAAGAAGCCTTTGAATACTTTGGCCTAGAACTCAAGCAAAACCCGAGCAAAAGTTTTGCGGAGGCTCGTTTTGGCATCAAGGTTCAGCAAGTGGGTAAAGAGTGGCAAATCTTGAACATTTACCCGGGCTCACCTGCAGACACCGGCGGTTTGGCTGTTGGCGATCTGATTATTGGGGTCAATGAAAACCGCGCGCTGCCAAGTCTAGACAACTGGCTGTCTTTCTATGAAAACCAGAACAAAACCTTATTAGTAGAAAGAGGCGGACAATTACTAGAACGTTTTATCCCTGAGGTAGACCGTCATTTTTATGTAACCCATCAGGTGCTTACGGCTTCTTCACGCATTGCCGCCCAAGAAAAAGCATTTGCGCTTTGGGCTAAGTAGTTTCGAAAAAATCTTCTGGGAAATTCAATAAGTAGAGTTTTTCACTTGCTCTGGTGAGGGCGGTGTAGAGCCATCTTAGATAAGCGGAATTCTTGCGTTCTTCCGGAACAAAACCGTAGTCTACGTAAACATGCGCCCATTGACCACCCTGTGCTTTGTGCACCGTAACCGCATGTGCATATTTGATTTGCAACGCATTGAAGTACGGGTTTTTGAGCACCTGTTGGTAGCGCTTTTGTTTGTTCTTGATATCGAGGTGTTCTGCTTCAATGGCATAAAACAGCTTGCGCAAAACATCGCGACTAATGCTCGGGCCTTCTTCTAATAAACTTTGAATATGAACTACACAGCTGATCGAGCCTTGGTCTGGGTAATCTACAAATTTCAAATCGAGTTGGGCAAATTCAAAACCATAATAGGCCTCAAACTTCCTCACGCGCTCAATGCGTGCGAGTTCGCCATTGGCAATAAAGCCCATTTTAGAAGCGGGGTCTAGCCAAAAGTAGTTGTTCTTCACCACCATCAGTAAGTCTCCTTTTTCGAGGACTTCTTCGCGGTAAAACAAGCGGTTTCTGATTTCTAGATTCCATTGGTTGGCGCGCTTATTGGCGAGGGTCAGCAAGATGGTTTCATCGGTACCCACTTCTGAAATAGATTGCTCCAGACACTCTTGAAATTCTCCTCCATGGATTTGAACAACACTGGTGTCTGAGAGCCCTTCTAGATGGGGCAATAAAGGCAAAGTGAACGCTTCTTTTTGACGTAAAAAAGTGGCCACACTCAGTATTCCTGAATTTTCGTTGACCCTTACCACTTGCGTCAGATGGCTGTGCCACACAAACAACGTTGGAAAGGCCTCCACTAACTTTTTAGGGTCGAGTGCAATACTGTGGTCTTGGCCAACTGGCGGAAGCTGCCCGGGGTCGCCGATAAATATGAGGTGGCAGTTTTCGCCGCCGTAAACATAATTGAGTAAATCTTCGAGTACATTGTTGGCTTCGTAGGGTGAACTCGCGGCAAGCATCGAGGATTCGTCGACAAAAAACAAGGTATGCTTGTGTAAGTTTTTGGCCAAGGTAAGCCCTTGTGTACTCCATTCGCCACCAGAAAAATAAATGTGTCGGTGGATAGTACTGGCAGGGAAACCCGCATAATTGGAGAGCACCTTTGCCGCGCGTCCGGTGGGCGCCAGAAGTTTAAAAGGCAACTTCTCCTGCTGCATCTGCTTGACAATATGAGCAATAAGCGTTGATTTACCCGTTCCTGCAAAACCGGTGAGCACCCACACTTTTCTGTTTTCTTTGGCGCGCAAAAAAACAAGAAATTGTTCGAATGCTTGGTTTTGATGTGCGGTAAAAATCAGTTGCTGGGTCATGAAAGTTGCGTTCTGCGCGTTAACAAAATTAAATATTGTAGCTTTGCACTAAGGCCACAAGCCCAAAGACTTATAAACAAGCCATGTCGCGTTTGGTACTTCATTATACGGATTCCACACTTTTGATGCTCGAACAGACGCAAACTGACGTCTTAGGCACTTACTTTCCACTGGAAATCGACAAGCCTTTTGCCCGAGAACGGATGACTGGCCCCATTAAAGAAGCGCTCAACACCAATAGGCTCAGCGCTTGTTTATGGTTTGGCCCAGACTACACGCTTTTTCCTAGGGCTCTATTTGACCCTGCCCAACTCTCTGCTTATTACCAACTCAACCATGGCCAGTTAGCGAGTCAAAACCACCTTTGTTTTCAAATTATTGAAGCCCTAGATTTGGTTTTTATCTACAGTATTCCTGTTTGGCTCTATGATTACACCAAATACGAGCTACAAACACCAACGGTAGGCCACAGTATTGCTCAACAACTTCAGTACCTGAGTGCCCAAAACCCCACAGATCGCGTGGTACTTTTGATTGAGACCTCGCATTTTGTACTCATCACTATTAAAGACCGACAACTCATCAGTTGCACCACCAATGAGTACCAGCAAGCAAGCGACATCCTTTATTTCCTGCTGGCCCAACAACAAAAGCTACAACTGCCTAGCGTATCACAACTCGACCTTTTCGACGCTTCTCAACATTTTGATTTCAATTCATTTGAAGCTTTACTGAGTCAATTCAAAGATTTCGAGCACTATACCTGTACTTTTTACGACACCCCCACCTACCAAAAACAAATTTTGTGCGCATCATCCGAGGATCTTTAAAAGGCAAGCGTTTTGCCACACCACCGGGCTTTCCTTCCAGACCCACTACTGATTACGCTAAAGAAGGGCTCTTTAATATGTTAGAGAACTCCCTAGACTTCGACGAGCTCAGTGTGTTGGATTTGTGTGCAGGTACCGGCAATATTTCCTTTGAATTTGTTAGCCGCGGCGCCAAGCATTTACTCGCCATTGACAGCCATCCGCGCTGTGTGCAATACCTCAAGCAGAATGTCCAGACGCTACAAATTGCGGAGCAAATGCAAGTTTATAAATCCGATTGTGTGATCTATTGTCGCAATGCCAAAAACATTCAGTACGACCTCATCTTTGCAGACCCGCCCTATCATTTGGGTTTCCACGAAGAACTCATCCGTACCATATTTGAGAAACAACTCTTGAGTCCAGATGGCCTCGTCATCATCGAACACGGCAAACAACACGATTTTTCAATGTTACCGCAATTTGATGCTTGCCGAAATTTTGGAAATGTTTATTTTAGTTTTTTCAAGCCAACCACATGAAACGCTGTCTTTTTCCTGGAAGTTTTGATCCTTTTACAAAAGGCCATGAAGCCATTGTACATCAAGCCCTCAGTTTGTTCGACGAAGTAGTCATTGGCGTAGGCATCAATTCCAAGAAGCAAGGTCTTTTTTCGACCGACAAAAAAATCGCGCACATCCAGGCGCTTTTTACTGCGCAACCCAACGTCAAAGTAGCTTCATTTCAGAAACTCACCGTTGCGTTTTGCAAAGAAATCGGCGCCACCCATATTGTCCGTGGTTTGCGCGATGCCAAAGACTTTGAATACGAGCGCAGCATTGGCCATATGAACCATGCTATTTCCGGTATTGATACCGTCTTCTTCTTGACTGCTCAAGCGCACAGCGCCATTAATTCAAGTATCATTAGAGAAATGTATCAAAACGGCGCAGATATCACGCCATTTGTAACCAAACCTGAGCTCCTCGTTTGATGCACGTGTACCTCAAATTACTTACCGCTCTGCTCCTATTTTGGGCGCCTCTCTTTGGCCAAGTACAGCTGCGCGGCCTCTCTTTTTGGTCTGCGCCCGAACTTCAAATTTATCGGATTGACAACCAGTTCAGCAAAGAAAAAATCTGGCTGCAAACCGTGAAGCCCGACAGCATGGGTATCTTCACCACACAACTCGACCTCCAAACAACCAGCACACTACAAATCTGTGGCGCCAAAAAATGCGCCATGCTCTATGCGCAGCCCAAAGCACGCTACCTCATCGAACTGCCATTAGAAGAACAACAAACTTTTTACAATACCGACGAACAAGAAATTGAACTCCTGTTTTATCAGCTCGATACTAACGATATCAATTACCGCATTTTGGGCTTCGAGGCCTGGATGGACGACTACCTTGCCGACATCTATCAACTCAAAGATATCCGCAGTCATGAGTTCATCCTGAAAGTGATGGCCTTTAAAGCTGAGACAGCTGCTGTCTATGGCAACGACACCACCTCCTTCTTGCGCGACTACATCAAATACAGCGTGGGCCAAACCATCGATAATTTTTCAGTTATTGGCGGCCCTTCCAAAGACGACAAATTCAGTTTTTACCTTCAAACCGACACCATAGATTACCACCAACCAAAACTCGTTGAGTATGCCTATCTTTTTTATGAAAAGTACGAAACGCAAGTAGATCAAAACACACGTTTGGCAATAGAAATGGCCATTGCCTCCGCGAATAGCAATGCTTTGGTTGCTGCGTTGCAAAACGACCCCTACATTTACAACACAGCCTGGGCCGATTTCGTGGCCTTACAACTGATCTTAGAATTTGACCAAAACAAACGGATCGACAAAACCCTCACTTTAGCATTGCTAAAAAGTATGGCTACCAATGGTCAACAAAAAAGCTTACGAGACGCCGCACACTACTTTTGGCTAGAAAAAAGCAAACTCGACAACGGTTCCTATTGGGATCGCAATTATGTTGTCGATGAGCTCCATATTGAATTGAACGCCAATCAATATCTTTATTTGCATCATTACATCCCTGGCAATCAAAAGTGCATTGCTGAAATGGCAGCACTCAAACGTTTGGCAAAGCGCTATGAAAATAAAGTGCAAATCCTTACTTTTTACCCCAGCGAACAAGCTTGGACAAACGCCGATCAGAAAGCGTTCGAGGGCGCTAATTGGCAGCGAGTTGCCCTGCCTCAAACACACACACTATGGCAGCAACTGAGTTGGAGCAGTGCGCCGGCTTACATTCTCCTAGATCCACAATTGAAAGTGCTCAATTTAGATGCCTTAGGCCCCTTGCCAAATGCACGCACCCAAACAATTGACCTCCTTCTCAATCAGCTTTTTAGCAATTGATCACTCCTCGGTAGGAACTACATACCTCAGCTGTATTTGCCCTTGTTCATCGATGAACAATTCATAGCCGTTGTGCTGTCTGAGCAACCAGTCCACAAACGCTCCATCTAACTCGCTTTGCTCCAAAACAAGGGTTTGTGTCGCTCCTTTTAGGTTTGTGCTGCGCTTGCGCATTTCTTTTAAGTACATCAGTTGCACAACGCTCCACTGCGATTCTTTTTGCATGGCCGATACAATCATTTCTTTCTGATCGTCGTAAACGAAAACGCCTACTCGATTGAACCTTGTTAAAGCTTCCTGACAATCTGTACAACGGAGCTCAAAGCGGCAAATCGGGTCTGGCAATTGAAGGGATTTAACTTGTGGAAGTTGGAGTGCCGCAATTTGTTGTTGTAAAGCCGTCGAAATTACTTGAGGGGCAGCCGAAGGTTGGAATGATTCAAAAGCAATCCCCGATTGCGCCAATAATTTAGCTTGTGCTAAATCAATGCGCTTACCTTGATAATACGCCACAATAAACGCGTCTGTAATACCTTTCGCAACCGCTTGCTGCTGACGTACTTTTGCATCCTTTAAATTGTCGAACTTACCACTTGCATAACGGTACTGTCCTTTTGCGGTTTGGGCTTCTATGAGTTCGGTCAGTCCAATTTGCGCCTCACTTGTGATCGGACGGTTGTATACCCCAACCTGAACAGAATAGTAAAGACCCTGACCTGGACCCGCAAACTTACTAGTTTGCGCAGCAACAGTTGTGTTCGCCACTGGCGCTCGGCCCTCAAGTGCGCGACCTTGTGCCAAACTTAAACGCGTACAATTCTGATACGCCACCACAAAAGCGTCGGCATAACCTAAAGTCCTGATGAAATTTTGCTGTTTCAGTGCTTCGGCAGAACTCTGAAAATAACCCGCCATATAAACAGTGAGGCCATTGGCCAGTACCTTGCCGTCTACCGGAGTAAATTCTCTAAAGCGTTCGGCCGGAACTGGCTTTCTAAACGCTCCTACTTGCACTCTAAACACCAGTCCCTCAGGACAAGGAAGCCCGACAGGTAAAGGTGTAGTTGTATTTGGCCGCTCCTGAATTTGAAAAGCAACAGTTTGTGGCATACCCCATGAAGTTGTGGATGTTGTGGATGTTGTTGCCATTGCCGAGACCTGAGGACGGTAGTTTTCTTGCAAAAGTGTCTCGTAAAGTTCTTGGTCTCTAACTTGTATAAGCGTTTGCTTTTGACGCTGGAGTTGCGCGCGCAAAACCTCTTGTACTTCGAGTAGCTGCACTAACTGCTCCTTTACTTCAGGCGTGTAGGCTTCCTCTAAATTTCTGATCGCAAGCTGATTCTGTTGCAATTGCTCCTTGGTTTGCTCAAATGCAATGCGCTGCGCCACATAATTGACATAACCTTGGACTTCAGCTTCCGTCGTTAATGTGGTCACTCCTGCCCTTTCAGTAGAGATATCCCTAGCCGTTGGCAGCGTCAAGTCGTTGTCTAATTCAAGCAATTCTTCATTCGACAAGCCCAAACGCCTTACCTCAGGAAGTTCATCAAAATTGACCTCTGACAAATTGGTCATTGTTTCCAGTTGTTGTTCAAAATCTTTGATGCGATCGTTTATATTTGAACTATTCCCATTCTCCGTTGGATTGGTGGAGGAAACATTTCCATTCTCCGTTGGATTCAATGATATATTCCCATTCTCGGTAGTTGTTGATGTTACTTCCGGATTCGAGGTTACCTCTTGATTCGTAGAAGTGTTATTTTGATTGGTGGAAGAAATATTCCCATTTTCCGATGGATTCAATAAACTATTCCCATTGTCGGTAGAAGTCGATGTTACTTCTGGATTTGATGATTCCTCGTGATTTGATGACACCTCAAGATTTGATGATACCTCAGGATTCGTAGTAGTGTTATTTTGATTAGTGGAGGAAATGTTCCCATTTTTCGATGGATTCAATGAACTATTCCCATTTTCGGTGGTAGTCGATGTTACTTCCGGATTTGATGATACCTCAGGATTCGATGTCACCTCAGGATTCGTGGAGGAAAGATTCACATTCTCCGTTGAATTTGAGGTTACCTCCGGATTTGTTGAAGTTGAATTTTGATTGGTGGAGGAAAGATTCCCATTTTCAGGATTGATAGTGGAAACATTCCCATTCTCTGTTGGATTTGAGATGACTTCCGAATTAGATGTTACCTTTTGATTCGAACTTGCTTCCGACTTTAGATTTTCGGATAGCGACTCCTGTTGGGCATATTGGGCCAACAATTCTTCGTAGGTAGTTTCGAAATTGAGTTTTGGCAAGGCTTGGTTTTCGGCTTCTTTGAGGTACCTTGCTTTGAGTTGCGCCTGGTCATAGACCTGTGCTTTTTCGGCTAGAACTTGTCTTGCTTCAGCCAATTGTTGACTTAATACCTCAACTTGTGAAAGGTCGCGTTGCAGACTTGCAATTGTTTGCTGTGTTTGGACCTGATCTTTTTTGGATTGTAGGGCAATATCTGTTTGCAACTTTTTAATTTGTTGCGTTAATTGCTGCTGTTGCTCTTTGACCAAACTTTCTTCTTTGAGCATTTTCTGGAGGCGAAGTTGGTCTTCGAGTTGGGCGGTTTCGAAGGCGCTGGCACCGTCGAATGCTGCAATCTGAAGATATTGTGCAATGGCGGCTTGACCTTGCTGCCAACCATTGATAAGGGTGGTGGTGTCGCCAAGGAGCAGTAGTGCTTGGTTGCGCTCATTGATTTGTTGCAAGGTGTCGAGCAATACAAGATCGGGAATATTTGCCGCCTGATTGATTTCGATCCAACGTTTGGTAAACGCCAATGCAGCTTCGACCTCCTTTAATGAAGCCAAAACTTGCGCTTTCTGAGCTGCGACAATCGGTGTTTGTCCCTGTGGGTCTGTGAGCAGCGTGCTGAGTTCGGCCAAGAGCCTTTCGCGGTTGTTGAGTTGTTTTTCAAAATCTTGACGCAGTAATTCCATAAGCCGCACTTGGTTCTCTAAGCTTACCTCTGCGGCTAATAAGGTATCGGTAAGGGTCGCTACAAATGCTGCGGTGTCTTGAGGTGCCAAGCCCCACCCAGCGCCCAAATTGGTTTGTTCTGAGTTATTGGTTGCGACAAGCGTTTGTTTGGTTTGCAACAAATTACCCCGTGCCACATTCAATTGAAGTTTGGAGATATTGGCAATTTGCGCCACTGGATCTGTGTCGAGAAGCTGGTTGAGTACCTGCCATTTTTCTTTGCCGTATTCGTCTGAACTATAGCGGATTTGTTGTTGAAGTGCCTTTCCCGCTGGCACCTGAGGAATACCGAAGCGCGTGGTATAAATCTGCGAAGCACCCGCTACCTCGAGTTCTAGCTGAAATTCGCCTTTTGCCGGTAAGGCTACTGTATAATTTCCGTCAGCATCCGATACAAAAGGACCATATTTTTCAGATGTCGCTAGATTGGTGAAGCGCAAACTCATGGTTTTGGAATTCGGCTCTAATTCGTTGGAGAAAGCACCGGCAAAAACAAAATTGGATTGTGCGGGCTGATCGAGTTGCAAAGTATAAATTTCGTATTGACCTACTTTACCTTGCCGCGTGGTGGCAAAATAGGCTTGTTGCTGAGTGAGGTCAGTAACATAAAAAAGGTCGTCGGTAGGGCTAGAATACGGATAGGGCATTTTTTCGATATCGCTCGCCAGATTGGAATTCAGGTCATAGTTGGCTTTGTATAAATCGCAAGCACCAATACTATTGGCCGTTGAACTAAAATACAAGACTTGCGTGTTCGGATCATAAAAGCCATATGTTTCGTCAGAAAGCAAACTATTCACGCCACCACCTATGAGTAAAAGTTCGCTCCAGTTATTGTTGGCATCCTTGCGCTGTACATACAAATCGAGTTGTTCGCCTTTAGCTCCGTAGGACGCCAGAATACGGTATTTCATGCCGCGTTTGTAGGCGTAGACGGGCGTGTGCTGGTGCTTGGCATTGTTTTTACTATGGACCTCAGGTGCTTCGTAAAAGGTGTAATCTTCTGAGCCAAAAGGATAAGACGCATAAAACTTTTGACTTTGGGTGGTGGCAATGGCGAGTAAAGGCAAGCGCTGAAAGGTGGTGATTTCATCGAGTGCGCGTTTGCATTCGGCAATTTGAGTACTTACATCTTTCTTATTTTTTTGATCTAGGGTAAGTTTTTGATAGGTTTCGTAGGCCGCAAGTGCCTGGCTAAAGAAATACTGTTCTTGGTAAATACGAGCGCGGTAGTAATAGAGAAGTGGGTCCGGGATTTGCTTTAGCCCCAGTGCTACATCAAAATACTTTGCGGCTTCAAAATGCTGCTGAACCTCAAAAATGCAGACGCCGTAACAAAAATTAAGCTTAGGGTTTTGCTGATCTTTGGCCAGTAATTGACGGTAATCTGTGAGTGCTGCACTATAGTTTTGTTGGGCAAAGGCTTGGTCGGCACGTTTTTCGACGCTCGACTGACTTTGTGCCACGGCAGAAGTGTTTTGCCACATAAACAAAACCAAAATGAAGAAAGAAAATAGCCTTTTTATACCCACTATAAGTAGAATAACCTATAGGCTTACGATTTTTTGGCAAAAAGGTTCATGCGGTTTTCTGTCCCCTTGAGCAAGCGCTCGATATTCTTTCGGTGAGCCCAAATCACAAGGGTTCCGAGGACGATCGTAAAGATGATCATGATGCGGGTATCGTTGTGGATAAAGAAATAGGAAACCAAGGGAAAACAGAGCGCCGAAATAATTGCACCCAGCGAAACATAGCGCGTCGAAAGAAAGACCACCAAAAACAAGGCCAAGCAAACTGCGGCAGCTGGCGGATTGATGCCAATGACAATGCCTAAAGAAGTAGCAACGCCCTTCCCTCCCCTAAATTGTGCAAATATGGGAAAGACATGGCCTACCACAGCCGTAAAACCACCGACTAATTGCAAAATCAAGAACTCATCTTTGTAGCCACTAAATGCCGTTTGCGCTAAAAAATAAGGCAAACAAGCGGCAGTTGTACCTTTAGCAACGTCCGTCAGGAGTACCATCCAGCCAAAGCGTTTGCCGAGAATTCGAAAGGTGTTGGTAGCACCGGCGTTTTTACTACCGTGTTCACGGATATCAATGCCTTTAAAGAAGCGCCCAACCCAAACTGCAGTGGGGATGCTCCCTAATAAGTAGGCTGTTAGCAGCACAAATAAGAGGGTCATTTATTCTATTTATTTAGCAAATAAGCCCTTAATTTAGCTAAAATTAATGAAGCAGACTCCTCATTACTTGTCAGGTAATTGAAATTTCGCGTCTTTCGCTTGTCTGCTTTAATGCCGTCAATGGCTTGCATGAACTTTGCGTTGGAGGAATAAATACCTAAAGTACCATCTTTGCGATCCTGGGTATAAGCAAACACGTAACGCGTGCCATCAAAAGCTTCCATGGACCAATAAAAAGCTGGAAAGTTGTCTTCGCTGAAGCTTTGCACATATGCTTGGGTAAAGGTAAGCGGCTGTGTAAGCGCAGTACCGTTAATGGAAATCAGTCCAACACTTTGAGCCGTACTCAGCAAGCCCTTGTCTTGTTTTTTGGCGTTGGGTTTATCGCTGCCAAAGTTTTCCAAAACAATGCCGCTCAAAATAAAGCTTTGTTCCAAGGAATTAGGCATTTTCTTGAGTTTTTCTTCGTCAAAATCTTTAAAGACTTCTTGAGCATCTTTTTGACTAGACCAAGCAGCAAGGCTATTAGCCAGACCGTCGATTGGCTTTTTAATATTCCACTCAGGTGCGGTTTCTGAGGCTTTAAACTGCGCAATCATTTCGTTCCAAACAGCGTTATCCAATGGCATAGTGATTTTTGCATTGGCTACAATTCTGGTTTTTCTGGTGTCGTTTTGGTAGCTGATTTTGCCGTGCAATGCGATGTCAATTTCACTTGTTGGAATCCCAAGAACGATGTTTCCATAGCCCTGAAGTCCACAATTCTCGGTGTCCAGAACCAATAAATTACTAAGGCTGTCTTCGCCCAACAATCGGGCTTTACTGGCCACTTCAAAGCGCTTGGTGGCTTGGTTGTACTGCAGGTAGCCCGAAGCTTGAAAAAGAATTGGATCTTCTAAACTGACGCGTTGAGACAAAAAGGCTGGATAAATACGCAGGCTATCGGCACGTTCGGTATGGCGCCACACAAAACCGAGCGCGAGTGCATTACCTTTTGCATCTTTGGGGTTTTCTGCAATTGGTATTTGGATTTGCTTGGCTAAAATAGTGTCTTTGAAGGTCATCCAAGCTCTATCGTAATTGCAGGGATGGAAAACTTTTGTAGAACCATCTAAAAGCAAGCCTGGATGAGAGGCCTCTACCTGTACCTTTCCAAAATAGGCAAATTCCGGACTCAGCTTGAAATCGGCTTTTTCTGAAATTTCGCCTTTGGCGATTGTTTTGGTTTGTACATAGGCAATAGAAGCCATATTGATCAGACTTCTGGTGCTGTCGCGGTCAAAATACGGATAAATACCTTTTCCAGCATAAGACATTCTGCCACCAATAAATAAATCGGCTTGCTCAAAACGGTGGAATTTGGTAATGTAGTTAGCTAAAACCTGCGCATTTTTAAGCGTATCCATG
>CANHSA010000037.1 GCA_947463345.1 Flavobacteriales bacterium | reverse complement strand
TTCCAATTCAGCGCAAGTGTAAGTGCTATTTCCAATGCACAGAATGTCAATCTCCTGCTCAATAATGTTGTGCACCCATTTAGCTATCAAAATGGGAATATCACCGCAACTTTACAACTGACAAACGGCGCCAATGTCATCACGGTCAGTGCGCAAAATAGTTGTGGTGTCGCATCTGAAAACATTACCTATACCTATACGGCTCCTTGCGTACAACCAAGCGTTGACATCACAAGCCCAGCCGCCGGATCCGTTCCTAACCAAGCACTGATCCTCACAGCGACAGTTGAACATATTAATCAGGTTTCTGCCATACAAATTCTGAATAATGGCATCGAACAACTAGGTGCAAACCTCTCAGGCAATCAATTGAGCATCCCATTGACACTTGTTTCCGGAATGAATACAATTTCTATCTCAGCAACAAATACGTGTGGTACCGATTCAGAAATCAGAGAATTTAGCTTCACACCTTGTTCCATTCCGCAAGTCATCTATAACATGGATCCAAGCGGACACACCACCAATCAGTCCATCTTTACCTACGATGCTCAAATTGTCAATTATTCGCCCAACATGATTGTAACGCTTTCCATGAATGGTGTTTTGCTCACCGGATACAGTAATACCATCGGCAATATCCTGGCCGAAGTGAGTTTCCAACCAGGGTTGAACAACCTTACCATCACCGTTACAAATGATTGCGGAACGTTAACAGATGTCTATCTTGCAACCTTTGACAGCACAGGTGGTCAAGGCATCATGACCAATCCGAATGGCAACAAACAATCAGAAGGAAAACAAGACAACTTCAGTACACCTTCAAATTTCAATACACCAAAACCAACTCCTGCACCTATTGCACCAAAACCAGTTGCACCACGACCAGCAACCACGCCGGCTCCTACAACACCAAAACCTGCTGCGCCAAAACCAACAACCACGCCGGCTCCTACAACACCAAAACCTGCAGCACCAAGACCAACAACAACACCGGCTCCTACAACACCAAAACCAGTTGCACCACGACCAACAACCACGCCGGCACCTGCAACACCAAAGCCTGCAGCCCCAAAACCAACAACAACGCCGGCACCTGCAACACCAAAGCCTGCAGCTCCAAAACCAACAACTTCTGAACCCGCTCCAAAGCCTCAGAAAACCAATCAAAATACTAACGTTAAAGGAGGAGGTCGTTAGACCTCCTTTTTTGTGCTCAAATACTTGGGGCTCTGCTCAAATCTTCCTATATTCGCAATCTTAAATTTGAACACAAATGGCATTAATTGGTAAAATTCGCGCAAAATCTGGCTTACTTGTAGCAATGATTGGTATCGCCTTGTTGGCATTCATTCTTAATGACTACCAAAGTTTATTTGGTATTGGTGAAGGAGAATACGGAATCGGTCTCGTTTTCGGAGAAAAAGTAGATCCTGCAAGCTACAGCATTGCAAGTGCTAAATTTCAAGAGCAAGAGCGCAATCAAGCCGCGCAAAACAACAAAGAATTTACAGAAACCGACATGGAAGCTGCCAGCGATAAAGCTTGGAACTTCATGGTTGACTCCACTATTCTCAGTACGGAATACGAAAAACTTGGTATTGCCGTAACTGACCGCGAACTAGAATCTTACTGGTATGCAAAAGATGGCTTTAACGTTATTCAAGACCTGAGCCAGTTTTTTACAGACTCACTTACAGGTATTCAAACGCCTCAGTCTATCGAGAACGGACGCGTTAAACTCAAGGCTACCCTAGACAACCTCAAAAAATCAAAAGAAGCACAGGCTGTAAACCAATGGAATGGTTTCAAAGCCTACCATACAGATCGTCGCAAAACAGAAAAGTACTTTGGCCTACTCAAGCAAGGTGTATACGTAACCAACCTAGAAGCCGAAGACCAATACTACGCTAACAACGAAAAGAAAACCATTTCTTTCGTAGTTCGTCGTTACTCAGAAATCTCCGATGCAGATATCAAAGTAACTGATGCTGAATTAAAGACTTATTTTGACGAGCACAAAGGCGACAAAAAATACTTAGTGCGCAATGCAAGCCGCGATATCAAAATGTTTGATGTCAATATCCGCCCTTCGAAAGCAGACTCTACGGTATTCACATCTAAAATGAATACTCTTCGCGCAGGTTTCTCTGCCAGCACCAACGACTCTACTTTTGTTGCTAAGAACAGTGAAACACCTGTATATTTCAGCGACAAACGCGCTACTTCAGTTCCAGAAGGACATCCAAAAGCAGACCGCTACCAAACTTACCCAATGAGCCTCGACACCATCTTTAAAACAGCTGCTATGGGTCAATTAGTAGGGCCATATGTTTCTAAAGAGAAAATGGTTTTGTCTAAAGTCATTGGTTTTACGCCTGCAAGCCTTAAAGCGCGTCATATCCTTATCTCTACAAATAGTTCCAAAGACGAGAAAATCATCGCTGCTAAAAAGAAAACTGCAGATAGCATTGCCAAAGTGTTGAACAAAACCAACTGGGATGCCATGGCTAAAAAACACTCCGAAGATCCAGGATCTAAAGACAAAGGTGGAGTTTACGAAGACTTCCTAGAAGGCGACATGGTCAAAGAATTTGGTGGCTATTGTGCGACTGCACCTATCGGAAAAGTGGGGGTAGTCAAAACAGATTTTGGCTTCCATATCATTGAAGTTCTCGAGCGCTCGGCTAGTAAATTCCCGCTTCTTGCCTCTGTAACTGTTACTTTCAAACCTTCAGACGAAACCGTTGCCAACATGGAAAGCGAAGTAAACGGTATCCTCTTGAAACTCGATCGCAAAATTTCAAAAGAAGAAGATCCCTTCAAAAAGTCTACACTTTTCGACACCATAGTAACACGTGCCAACTACGCTCCACGCGTCATTCAAATCGAAGACAAAGCGCCAAAAGTTTTTGGTTTTACCACCACAATGGCCCGCGACCGCGTGCTCGAAATGGCTTATGCTGAAGGCGCAACAGTAGGAACCATGACCATGTCGCCAATTCGCGACAAAGAAAAATACGTGATCGCCATGATCAGTGCTATTCGTCCGGAAGGTGAGCCACTCTTCGAAAACGTTCGTGCACAAATGGAAAGAGAACTCATCCAAGAGAAAAAAGCCAAACGCTTCATGAATCAAATGGCTGGTAAATCTTTACAAGCAGCGTCAAAACGCTTCAATACACCTGTAATCGATGCAGAAGTTACCTTTGGTAATCCGCAAATTTCAAACGCAGGTTATGAGCCAACCATCATCGGTAATCTCTTCTCTGGTGCACTCAAAAAAGGACAACGCACCCTTCCATTGAAAGGCGAATCTGGTGTTTACGTGATTCAAATCAAATCGAGCACCAAAGCGCCGGCCACTACCAATTTCCAAGCCGAAAAAGACCAATTAACGCAAAGTTTGGCTGGCCAAGTAGAAGGTCAAGCAATGGGTGGTTTACGCAAAAAAGCAGCAGTTGTTGACAACCGCATGCTTTCTCAACTTGGCGTTCGCTTATAAATATGACTAAAGCCGATATTCGCCAGCTTTACAAAGCCAAGCGAGCTCAGCTAAGCCCTTACGATCTCACAAAAATCTCAGCACAAATCCAAGGGTTTGTGCTGGATTATTTTAGCTTTTCTTCTAAATACGTGAGCATCTTTCTGCCTATCGAGCAACAGAAAGAAATTTCCACCTACGGTATCCTAGAAGACATCCTTTTAAAAGGAGGTCACCCCGTCTTATCTAAAGCCAATTTCACGGACCACAGCCTGACGCTCTATCACTACGAGCACCCGAGTCAATTAGAAATTAGTGCGTATGGTATACCTGAGCCCAAGCATGGCCGCACCATTTTAGCAAGCAAATTAGATTATGTTTTTGTACCCCTACTGGGTGTCGACTCTAACGGACAACGCGTGGGCTACGGAAAAGGCTTCTACGACCGTTTGCTCAAGCAATGCAAGCCCGAATGTCTATTCATTGGTTTGCATCTTTTTGACGAGTTTGTATCCATCTCTGACCTCCATGAGGAAGACATTCCACTACACCTATGTTTTACACCAGGTGGCGTTTATGATTTCAGAAAATAGCAATCAAGGCAAGTTTCACCTCTTAGCCATTCTATTGATTCCAGTAAATATGGTTTCATTGTTTTTAATGCCACAAAGGTTTTGGTGGCTCAGCATCGCTATTTTACTAGCGTCAGGGGTGCTTACTTATTTGGTTTTGAAGAAGTCTTCTTAACCCAGACGCCATCAGCTTCAAAATTCAATTCGATTTTTGGTGCCGTAATGCGGTCGATATCGGCCTGAGGTGCTTTGGCATCTTCTAAGAAATGTTTTTGAAGCTCAACTGAAATGGTGTCGTAGTAAGCCCTGCCATGAAAATAAGCGACTGAATTGATTTCGGTAACGGGTGGAATGAGGAAGTGATCTTTAAAACGCACGCGTATCATGTCGCCATTACTTGGCTGTACCTTTACCCAACAACCTGCACTTTGACAAACACCGACAAGTGGTGCTGAAAAGGTAAAGATGTCGTTTTGTGGTTGCGCCTTGAAAGTGAGCAACATTTGATCGAGAGAAACCGCTTGGGTGCTGTCCACAGCTACTGGTCCGTAATGTTTGTAAGCAATTTTAGACGAGTTACAGCTCGTAAAAAGCAAGGCAGCCAAGGATAGCGGTAAAAGAATTTTTTTCATGTGAAATTCGGTCAGAACTGACGAAATAAATTATTGTAAAAAGGTATCGAAGAAAGTGCCGAGGTCATAACTGCGGTTATCTACTTGGACATTTGCAATTTGATTGGCACCTAAAAAACGCAAAATAACGCGTCGTGAATTCGCGTCGTTTGAAACCATATGAAAAGTAGCAACATGAGACTTGGCGTCGAATGATACGGTGAACATATTGGTGTAGTATTTGGCATACATCACGACATTTTCTTCGGTTACTTCTGCAGGAAGCGTCAGTGCGATGTGGCCTGTTGCAATACCACCTTGAAGTTCAGCTTTGTTTGCTGCGCTTGCAGTGAGGGTTTTTTGTCCGAAAACGAGCAGGTTAAGACCTAGCGCTAAAACGAGAAGAGTTAACTTTTTCATAGATGCATATTTAGTTTAGCATAAAACTACAAAATATTTCAATAATTTGGCACTGTGGTACCCTTAATCTTACAACATCAAGTGCTTTCTCCTGAAGCTGGTTGCGATGAAGCAGGCCGCGGTTGTCTTGCCGGCCCCGTGGTGGCCGCTGCGGTTATACTCGATCCAAAAAATCCAATCGCTGCACTCAATGATTCGAAGCAATTAAGCTTGAAAAAAAGAAATCAATTGAGAGAAGAAATTCTAGAAAAGGCACTGAGCTACGGAATCGGTATTGTTGACCACAAAGAAATTGATCAAATCAATATTCTGAATGCAAGCATTTTAGCCATGCATAGAGCGCTGGAACAAATGCAAATCCAACCAAAATTTATTTTGGTAGATGGCAACCGCTTCAAGCCCTACCATGACATTCCGTACGCCTGTATGATCAAAGGAGACGCGCGTTTTTCAAGCATTGCTGCAGCCAGTATTTTAGCTAAAACAGAAAGAGATCAGCTGATGCATGAATTGCATCAACAACATCCAGCATATGGATGGGAGCGCAATCAGGGCTATCCAACGCAAGCGCACCGCAAGGCAATTGCGATGTTCGGAGCAACTCCTTTTCATCGGCTCACCTTTCAATTATTGCCGAAAGGAAACCAACTCGACCTCTTCAAACAATAATGTGATCTGAGCCGTGTACACATCAGCCTGTTGATTAGATTCAAAGCGAAGGCTTTAAAGCGCTCTGACAAGTCTTAACTTTGAAAAAAAAGAAATGCGCCAACGTCTTGCCCTCCTCATCATCGGCCTTTTAGCTTTTGGCTGGGTTGTTTTCAGCTCTTACGATTTGCTTTCCAATGAAAACCTTGTTGATTTCAGAAATTATTTCAACAAGCAAGACCAAGTAGTTTATGTTGTTCAAGATCCGAATGCCCTCGATTGGGAGACCGAGCGGATGGTCACCACTCAGCTCAACAAAAGCCTTTACTTTTCTATTCTGAAGCGCAGCCAAGAACCCATCACCTTCTTTTTTAGTGCCAAGACCACTAAAATCCTTTTGGAGAAAAAAGGAAATTGGACCCAAAAAGAAGTTGCACAACTTTTCAAAAATGGGCTCTTTCCATTGAAAATGGGCAAATTAAAAACATTTGAATTCGGTAAGTTACATGGGCAGTACAACCGCAATCAATTGCTTATCTATGAAAAAGAACTGCCAAGCCCGGCGCCAATCAATGTGCAAATAAGCAGTAAGGCGAGCTATGCTTGGGTAAAATGGACAACAGACAAACAAACACGACTGACAGAAACCTATCTTAAAAAAGAAGGCCTGTACCGTTACATCAAATATAAAAATCCAAATACGTCGCTGCGCAAAATTGACGATCAAGCCATTTTTTCAGCGGTAACACCAGACTTCTTCAAGCAATATTACTTTTACGAAAAAAGTTACGCGGTACAACTGGACCCGAATTTTAAAAAATCTCCATGGTTCAAGTGTGTTCAAAATGGCTTTGTCCATCTCAAAAAAGACAGTTCTAGCCTCATCATCTTTGACTTTGAAGACAACGCGCATCCAATACAGACACTCAATGAATTTTTCAGAAAAGAGGAACTCAACACCGAAAGTGCTTCATTTGATAAGTTGGTTTTTTCCGCTATAATTAGCTCCACATCAGAAACATGGCATGTGGGCGCTTTTGGTCAATTTGGTTTTGCGAGCCCCGATAAATCTTTACTTGATCAAGCTCTTGCCGCTGCTAGCCTCGGGCAGACCATTTCACAAAACGAAAACAAAGCTGAACGCTTTTATGCGCATATGCCGCGCAAGGTAAGCGCACGTTGGGTAGACCAAAATCAGAAGAAAACAGTTACCCTACTAGGCCAGCAAATCGTCGAAACAAGCTACCAAAAACTTGCAGGCCAAGCAGCCCAAAATCAAGAAGAAATCCGAGACTACTTTGTCATGAACCCCGGATTTAGAGTCTTGCACTTTGCGGCTTTTGCTGAACGTGGAAACCTCATTACCTATAACGAAAACCACCAATTGGTAGGGTATATCAATGGGCTGCGCAAATGGGAAAAAGCACTCACACAAGAAGTCGTAGACCTCTACCAAATTGCGGCATTTTCTCCATTTATTTGTGTCCAATTAGAACACGAAGCGCAACTCTACGACAAAACGGGAAAACTCGTGTATCGTTTAACGCATGAAGCCGGCACGCGTATTCAAGTACTCGAAAACAAGGGTAAAAAAGAATTCATCTGTTCGAACGGCGGGTCGTCGGTTCAGTTGGTGAATGAAAGCGGTGGGCTCATTAAGCAATTTGGTGTGACTGGTGACCTGCGCGCACTGCATGGCTTCAAACAAAATGGAAAAGCTTATGTCAGTATTTTAACGGACAAACAACACCAAATCGTCGATCTCAATAAACGCAAAGTTGCGATTAAGCAAAATATAGACTCTACTTACGTTTTAGTTGGGAACACAACTTCAGCATTTGCTGTTCAAATACAAAAAACAACAGCTACTGTTCTTTCTATAGACGGGCAAAGACAATTTGTTGTACCTTCCAACGTTGAATGTTTCGGATCGTATTTGCAAGCTGCTGACCAAATACTTGTTTTCAAACGCAACAAAGCACTTTATGCATTTGATACAAAAGGCAAGCGGGTATGGGAAAAATCACTTGATGCAATTGAACTGACACAATTCACGAGTTTTTATGGCCCAAACAAAAAAACAATTCTTGGAATTGTCGACGCTGTAGGCAACCAAATCTACTTACTCGACGACTTAGGTCGTAACTTAGATGCTGATAAGCGACACGGAGAACAAGAAGTTCAACTGAGTGCTTTTGGAAACAGCGCATATTCGATTACCACATTTTTAGGAAACTACATCATTCAATACACCAAACAATGAAAAAATTAACCTGGTCTATCCTTCTGACAATTAGTGCATTGCAAGCAAATGCGCAGGCTTACTTAGGCGTGAGCTCTGGCAATTACGCAGGTGCTTTAGGCAATTTAGTCAACCCTGCATCATTTGTCGATGGCCGTTACAAAATGGATCTTGCACTCCCAGCACTCAACTTATTCACTTATCAAAACTTCGGTTCTTTTAACGCCGATGCCATGCGCGCAGCACAAGGAGGCGAAGGCAATTGGTGGTATAAGTCCTTTACAGACACCGCTGTCTTGAACTCATGGGCTTACCCCTCCTCTACTTTCATCGACCGTTTGATTGTCCACAACTACAACGAAGCAAGCCCGGGTGTTCTTGGCGCTAATATCAATTTCAGACTCGACCTCTTTAATTTGGCCTTCCATATAGGTGAAAAACGCTCACTAGGATTATACGCCAATCTGCGTTCCATTACCAATGTGGACAACATGGATCCGAAATTGGCAGTTTTGTCAGAAGAAGGGCTTGAATATCCAGCACTTTGGAATGTGCAACTCAATGAAGAACTCGTCAATGTAAACCACCTCACCTGGAGCGAAATTGGCTTTAACTACAGCCAAGTACTCATCGACAACAAAGAACACTTTTTAAAAATCGGTGTCAGCCCTAAAGTATTACTGGGTTTTGCCAGTGCTTATGTCCATACCCAAGACTTCAGCTACAACCTCATCAACGAAGACACCTCCCAATATTTAGCTGGTACGTTTGACTATGGTTACTCAAAAGAAGTAGGTGATTTTATTACTGCAGGCGTCAACGGCCAAATCAACAATAACAACATTTTCGACTACCTCAAACCCGGCTCTATTGGCTTAGGTCTCGATATTGGCGCCGTTTACGAATGGCGTCCGAACTATGCAAAATACAAATATGACATGGACGGCAAAACCGACCTCTGGATGCGCAACGAAAACAAATACAAAGCACGCGCTGGTGTATCCATCCTTGACATGGGAGGCATGAAGTTTACAAAAGGAGGTTTAAGCCGCAACTTTGTGGTCAATTCAAGTACTTTGTTTGACCTCAACCGTTTTGAATCTGCTACTGACCTTGAAACTTTTGATATGGTCATCGATTCACTCATCAATGAATCAACCGCAGCCAACAACAACGAATGGGTAGCACTTCAAGCCCCTACTCAAAGCTACCGCATGCGCACCCCAACAGCACTCAGCGCACAACTAGACTACCACATTTGGAGTTATTTCTACGTGAACGCCACCGCAATGGTGAACATGATTCCAAAAAAGAAGGACACGAAAGTGAATGTAGCTACGCAGCTGTCTTTCACTCCGAGTTTTGACAGCCCTTATTTTGGGCTCTATTTGCCAATTGCCTACAACAAATACAGCGGCCTTCGCGGCGGTTTAGCGACGCGCATTGGCCCAGTGATCCTTGGATTGAACGACCTCAACTTGATCCGTGCGCAAAACCAAATTAGTGGTGTAGACTTCTACGTCGGTACGCGTTTGCCGATCCTTTACCATCGTGTAAAAGATAAAGACCAAGACAAAGTTTCTGACAAAATGGACGAATGCAAATACCAACCGGGTGTTTGGGCCTTCTTGGGCTGCCCAGATACCGACGGCGATGGCATTCCAGACTCCGAAGATGCCTGTGTTACCATTGTTGGCCTCAAAGAATTTAAAGGTTGTCCGGACACCGATGGCGACAAAATCATCGATAGCGAAGATGCCTGCCCTACCGTTGCCGGCCTCAAAGAATTCAAAGGTTGCCCAGACACCGATGGCGACAAAATCATCGACAGCGAAGATGCCTGCCCAACTGTTGCCGGCGTTGCAGCTCTCAAAGGCTGCCCAGATAAAGATGGTGATGGCGTTACCGATGCCGAAGATGTATGTCCAGACAACGCTGGTCCAAAAGAAAACCAAGGTTGCCCAGACAAAGATGCCGACGGCTTATTTGATTTCGTAGACAACTGCCCAGAAGTGGCCGGCCCTAAAGAAAATCAGGGTTGCCCTTGGCCAGACACCGATGGCGATGGCATGCTCGACA
This sequence comes from Flavobacteriales bacterium, assembly GCA_947463345.1. Lineage (GTDB taxonomy): Bacteria > Bacteroidota > Bacteroidia > Flavobacteriales_D > Crocinitomicaceae > UBA952. The sequence goes on along the minus strand of CANHSA010000037.1, from coordinate 3,786 downwards.
AAGACGACGACTGCCCTAAACTTGCCGGCCCTAAAGCCAACAAAGGTTGCCCTTACAAAGATTCTGACAACGACGGCATGCTCGACAAAGACGACGACTGCCCGAACACACCGGGTCCAAAATCTAATAAAGGTTGTCCAGTTATTGAGCAAGCAGTGATCGAAGTACTCAAAACAGCATTCGACAACTTAGAATTTGAAACCAACAAGGACGTTATTTTTGAAAGCTCTAAGCCATCGCTCAATGAATTGGCAGAAGTTCTAAAGAAGAAAACGACATGGAAACTCGAAATCACGGGCCATACCGATAACGTTGGTGACGACAACCTCAATTTGGTGCTGTCTAAAAAACGTGCCGAAGCACTCAAGGCTTACCTCATGAGCCAAGGTATTGAGGAGTCGCGTCTCCTTACCTTATTCTATGGTGAAACCAAACCAATTGCAACCAACGACACACCTGAAGGACGTCAGAAAAATCGTCGTGTTGAAATGAAAATCGTTATCGAATAAATCTAACTATCATATCAAATAGCGAAGGGAGGTCAATAGGCCTCCCTTTCTATATTATGCTAATGTTAACAAAAAGTCGCGGCTTATTAATGCTTTATTAATCTTTGATTAATGTAATCGTGAAGATACAACTTGACCTTTGCATTACTATTTAAAGATATCAAATGAAGTATTTTAACCTAGCGTTCCAATTGTTTTTCGTTGGAATTTTCACAAACCAATTTTTTGCTCAAACGGGCGCTATCTCAGGAACTGTTCTAGACGATGACAACAAAATTATTAAAGAGTTTACGGTGCGTTTATCGACGTCCAATAAAGCTGTAATAGATCTTGAAAAAGGCAGCTTTTTATTCAGCAACCTTCCGTCTGGCACCTACACTTATGAAATCAAGGCCCCTGGTTTTGAAACTTTCAAAAGTGACAATATCGTTGTCGCTGAAAGTCAGGTGAGCACCACTCAAGCCGTCCTCAAAGCCAAATCTCAGACTACAGGTGACATCCGTATTGAACGCAAGACCGACAAAAATAAAGGTGACATGGAAATCACCAAAATGCAGATCAACCAAGCAGGTGTTGTTGACGGAATCAACAAAAATACCTTTATCAAAACACCAGACTCTCGCGTTTCTCAAGTTTTCAAGCGCGTCAGTGGCGCAAGTGTGCAAGACAACAAATTTGTGGTTGTTCGCGGGCTCTCCGATCGCTACAACTTCGCCCTCATCAATGGCGCACCACTACCAAGTACAGAAAGTGACCGCAAGGCCTTCTCTTTCGATATTTTCCCTTCTAACATGCTCGAAAATCTATTCATCATGAAAAGTGCTACGCCAGAACAACCAGGTGAATTTGCGGGTGGCGTCATCGACATCAAAACTGTAGAACCACGCGGAGAAAAGTTTCAGAATATCCAAATTGGAACCGGATTCAACACCATCAGCACCCTAAAAGACTTCAAGACCTACAACGGCGGTTCCACAGACATCCTAGGTTTTGGTAGCAATGCAAGAGCTATTCCAGATGGCTTGCCAAGTACGGCAGAATTCAATGCGCTCAATGCGCAACAAAAAGCAGACTACGCTAAACTCATTCCTTCTAATTGGTCAACAAGCAGAGGAACAGCGCTTCCGAACGGAAGTTTGCAATATAGTATAGGTAACAAAGTAAAGTTAACCGACAAAAAAAGCTTGTCGTATGTTTTTGCTTATTCCTATAGCAACACAAATAACTTCAGTTTGGTCACGCGACGCGAATTTGAAGAACAATCTTTAGGTGTGATTACAAAAAATGAATTGAAAGATTCCGCTTACACGAAATCAATACTGAATACAGGATTATTCAATATGAAACTAGATTTAGGCAAGCGCACTGAAATTCAGCTCAAAACGCTTTATTCTGTTTCTTCTGACGACAAGGTGAATGTGCGCCAGGGTAAGCGCGACATGGACATCGAATCTGTCTACAACGAACGCTCCACCAACATTTGGTATACTCAAAATAATTTACTCACCACTCAACTTTTGGGTAAACACAACTGGAAAGACGACTGGAAATTCAATTGGACAGCCGGTTATAGCCATGTTGCCAGAGACATTCCGTTCTTGCGCCGTATGGTCTATCAACAAGTAGACACAACTTTACCTTATTTTGCAGTTGTTCAAAATAACGATATCTCGACTCTAGGTGCAGGAAATATGTTTTGGTCTACCATGACAGAAAACATTGCAAGTGCCCGCTACGATTTCAGCAAGCAATTTGGTGGCGACCAATCCAAAAACCTCTTCAAATTCGGTGGCTTACACCAATACAGAGGTCGCGACTTTGCGGCACGCAACCTTGGCTTCTCTAAATTTGATCCCTTAGGGTCCTCTTCTTTTAATTCCAACCTATTATTGTTGCCAGAAGATCAAATTTTTGCAACTGAAAACTTAGGCCAAATGGCCGATGGACAAGGTGGCTTCAAACTTGAAGAAGGAACAAACGTAGATGATAGCTATGATGCATCCTCTTTATTACACGGTCTATATGGTATGGTAGACATGCGTTTATTTACCAAGCTTCGCGCAGTCGCTGGGGTACGTGCTGAATCTTACCAACAAAAATTCCATTACGTAGAATTTGGTTCTAACGAAGATCAATACTTAGATACGACAGTCCTCGATTTATTGCCATCCATCAACCTCACTTATAAAATTACTGAACGTTTTCAATGGAGAGCAAGTGCTGCGCGTACAGTGAGCCGCCCTGAGTTTCGCGAATTGGCACCCTTTACCTTTTATAACTTCTTGAACGACAACTTAGCGTCCGGAAACCCAAAACTACAACGCGCAACGATCAACAACTATGATACGCGTTTGGAGTACTTCCCTGGTAAAGGCCAAGTCATTAGTGTTTCAGGTTTTTACAAAACTTTTGACGATCCTATTGAATTGCTTTTGCGCACCGGAACCTCTGGTCAGCCAGAACTCTACTTTGACAACATTGACAAAGCCAAGAGCTATGGTGCCGAACTCGAATACCGCATGAATTTAGGCTGGTTAAACCGCACAGATTCTAACTCTTTGTTCTCTAGAACAACCTTCTACACGAACGCTTCATTGATCCGTTCGAAAGCCGATTTGAGTGACTTTGCAGGCTTAGATGAATATCCTGGCTCTGCCAGACCACTTCAAGGTCAATCACCTTACATCCTTAATATCGGCTTGTTCTACGAAAGTCAGAAAGAATTAATGGTGAATTTCTCTTACAATTATGTTGGTCAACGTATCGCCATTGCAGGTAACATCCAAGAACCAAGTGTATGGGAAAACGGCCGCCACGTGCTCGACTTTCAGATTGGTAAAACTTGGAAAGATAAATACGAACTCAAATTAAACTGCGCTGACTTATTAGCACAAGACTTAGTGTTCTTCCAAGACATCAATAAAAACAAGCGCTACGACAAAGGTGTAGACAGCGCCTGGCAAGAAATCACATTCGGACAAACCATCACACTCAATTTCAAATACAAGTTCTAAAGCTCCAATGTTAAGGAATTGTTCTAATCTCTTAACACACATTTAAAGCAAACTTAAGGGCACTATAACTTGACCCGACTGAATACGCAAGAACTTTGTATCAGTTAAAATTTAAAAAGATGAAAAAAATTTACACCCTCTTGACTGCCCTTTGCCTTGGCTCTTTTGCCATGGCTCAGGATGCCTTCTGGACACCTACCACCTACCGTGGTGCTTTTCCAGTAACCGACAACACACCTGCCACCGACTGGACTTCTGGCTGG
>CANHSA010000036.1 GCA_947463345.1 Flavobacteriales bacterium | reverse complement strand
GACATCAAAGACCACATCGTGTACAAAAAAAGTTTTTGTGTCTCCGATTTCAAAAGCGAATACAACGCCTTCAAAGGCAATGCCTATGGCTTGGCCAACACCTTGCTTCAGACCGCTATTCTCAAACCGCGGATGCAACACAAAAAAATAAAAAACCTATATTACACCGGGCAACTTACCGTACCAGGCCCGGGCGTCCCTCCCTCTATTGTTTCCGGAGAGGTTGTCGCCAAACACATCATTGCAAAGCACCACTAAAACCATACTATGAAAGCTTTATTCGACAACGTCTGCCAAGAAATGAGCGAGCTCACCACCAAAAGGTATAGCACTTCTTTTTCACTCGGCATCAGCTTCTTGCACAAAGATTTGCAAAAGCCTATCTATTCGATTTATGGTTTTGTGCGCTTTGCCGATGAAATTGTAGACACCTTTCATGGCTTCGACAAAGAAAAACTACTCGCAGACTTCAAAGCTCAAACCTATGAAGCCATCGCAGCAGGTATTTCGCTCAACCCAATCTTGAATAGTTTTCAGTGGGCGGTCAATAAGTATTCCATTCCGATGGAACTCATCGACACCTTCCTGGACTCCATGGAAATGGACCTTCAAAAACAAACCTACGATCAAGGCAAATACGAAACTTACATTTTAGGATCTGCAGAAGTCGTTGGACTCATGTGTTTGAAAGTTTTTGTTGAAGGCGATCAAAAAAGCTACGAAGACCTCAAACCTTACGCCATGAAACTAGGCGCGGCCTTCCAAAAAATAAATTTCCTACGCGACCTCAAAGCGGACTACCAAGAGCTCGGGCGCACGTATTTCCCTGGCATCAACTTGTCGGAGTTCAATACAGCACTTAAAAAAGAAATTGAAGCGGATATCGCACTCGACTTTCAAAAAGGCTACGAAGGCATATTATTATTGCCAAGAAGCGCGCGTTTTGGTGTCTATATGGCTTATAAATATTACTTCAAGCTCTTTAATAAGATCAAGCAAACGCCAGCTGAAAACGTGCTCAATGAGCGCATTCGCCTCCCGAATTATCGCAAAATGCGCATTTTACTCACCTCCTACGTGCGCCACAACCTCAATTTGCTTTAATGCCCGAAGAATACGTCATATTAGTCAATGAAGACGACGACGAAATTGGTCAGCTCGAAAAAATGGAGGCCCACAGAAGGGGCGAACTCCATCGCGCATTCTCTGTATTGATCTTTAATGCCGCCGGTGAGCTCCTACTTCAACAGCGCGCCGCACACAAATACCACTCTCCGCTGCTCTGGACCAACGCTTGTTGCAGCCACCAACGACCAGGAGAAACAACCTTAATGGCCGCCCAACGCAGGCTTCAAGAAGAAATGGGTATGACTGCACACCTGCAAGCAGCTTTTCGTTTCCTCTACAAAGCCGAACTAGACCAAGGCCTCACCGAACACGAACTCGATCATGTCGTTTTTGGTTATTCAGAACAAGCACCACAAATTAATGCCGAAGAAGTCGCCGCCTACAAATGGATTGGCCTTTCAGAACTCCTTCAAGACCTCAAAAATAATCCACATGACTACACCGCTTGGTTTCAAATTCTTTTGAACCAGCATGTAGACGCAATCGCAACAGCAGCAAATGAAAGTATGTAGAAGAGCGACCTTCAATGCGGCGCATCGCTTGTTCAGACCTGATTGGTCAGACGAAAAAAACAATGCCATTTTTGGCAAATGTAACAATCCCAACTTTCATGGTCACAACTACACGCTAGAAGTGTGGATCGACGGTGAAATTGATCCAGAAACAGGCTACCTCATCGACCTCAAGTTGGTCAAAGACCTCATCGGGTCAGAAGTTCAAGACCGTTTTGACCACCGTAATTTGAACTTAGATTGCCCGGAGTTCGCCAATTTGAACCCAACCGCCGAAAACATTGCGGTTGTTATTTGGAATTTACTCCGAGACAAACTCGATGCAAAATATGGCCTGAGTGTCAAGCTCTGGGAAACCCAAAACAACATCATTGAATACGACGGCAAATGAGTACTGCCCTTTTTTGGCATCGCCGCGACCTCAGAATAAGCGACAACGCCGGCCTCTATAAAGCACTGAAGCAAAGCACTCAAGTCATTCCTATTTTTGTTTTTGACCGCACCATTTTAGGATTGCTTCCAAAAAACGACCAGCGCGTTTTGTTTATCCATCGTGAAATCCAAAAATTAAAAGAAAGCTATCGCGCCTTAGGTTCAGATTTAATGGTGGTTTACGGTGACCCAAAAGTGGAAATGTTGAGCTTAGCCAAAAAGTTTGAGGTCAATAGGGTTTATACAAACCGAGATTACGAACCCAATGCCCTTGCCCGCGATCAATACCTTTTTGACCAGCTTCAAAAGGTACAAATCGAATTTATTGGGGCTAAAGATCAAGTGATTTTCGAAAAAAATGAAGTCACCAAAGACGATGGCCTCCCCTACACTATTTACACGCCCTATGCCCGCAAGTGGAAGGCCAAACTGACCGACTACCATTTCAAAGCATATCCGACAGAAAAATACTGTTCAAATTTACAGGCGTTCCAAACTGAGCCCCTTATTTCACTTCAAGAAATGGGCTTTGAGGAGCAAAAAACGCAGCCCTTTCCAGAGCGCTCAACCCCAAGTGTCATCATTCAGAAGTACCATGAACAGCGTGACCTCCCAGCGGTATTAGGAACATCGCGGCTGAGTTTACACCTGCGTTTTGGCACAATTTCTATACGTTCGCTTGCCAAAGAAGCCATGGCGCTCAATGAAAAATACCTCAATGAACTCATTTGGCGCGACTTCTACCAAGCCATTTTGTTTCATTTTCCGCAGACGGTTGCCCACGCCTTTAAACCAGCATACGACCGCATCGTTTGGGAGAACAACGAAGCAGATTTTGAAGCTTGGTGTGAGGGCAAAACGGGTTACCCATTGGTAGATGCAGGCATGCGCGAGCTCAATGAAACGGGCTTTATGCACAACCGGGTCAGAATGGTGGTGGCCAGTTTTTTAACCAAACACTTACTCATCGACTGGCGCTGGGGAGAACGCTATTTTGCCGAAAAACTCCTGGACTTTGAACTTGCAAGTAATATTGGTGGCTGGCAATGGGCCGCAGGCTGTGGTTGCGATGCTGCGCCGTATTTTCGCGTGTTTAACCCAGAGGCCCAACAAAAGAAATTTGATCCAAAGTTCGCATACATTAAAAAATGGGTGTCTGAATACGGAACGCCAGCTTACACCCAACCTATCGTCGACCACAAAATGGCGCGCGAACGCGTCCTTCTTCGATTTAAAACCGCCTTACAACCATGAGCCAAGCCATCCAAATCGGGGACAACTGCCCCACGTTTAGTCTTCCCGATAGCCAAGGAAAGCAAATTCAAATGACAGATTACCTCGGACAAAGAATCTTAGTACTCTTTTTTTATCCAAAAGACGACACGCCAGGCTGCACCAAAGAAGCTTGCGCTTTTCGCGATGCCTATGCCGATTTTGTGGAACTCGGTTGCGAAGTTTTTGGGATTTCATCGGATGCAGCCCCAGCACATGAGGCCTTTCAACAAAAATACAAGTTGCCGTATCCACTGCTTTCTGATACACAAAAAAAGGTACGCCAACAGTTTGGCGTACCTAGTTCTTTATTTGGGCTCATTCCAGGTCGAGTGACTTATGTCATTGATCTCAATGGAAAAGTAGCCGGTATTTTCAATTCTCAAACCAATCCGGTGGGGCACATCTCTGAAGCCCTCAAAGTGGTTCGAAACTTACTTATTGCTTAACGAACTGAAGTTCGGCAGCTAACTTGATGTCGTCGCTAACAACGATGTTTCCAGCTTCAGTAACTGCGCTCCAAGTGAGGCCAAACTCACTTCTTTTGATGCTGCCCGAAAGCGTCATGCCTGCTTTGGTTTGACCATAAGGATCTACTGCAATACCTGCGTAATCAGCTGTCAATACAACTGCTTGTGTATGACCTTTGATTTCCATGTTGCCAGCAATTTCGAGGGTGTCATCGCTGATTTTCTTTACAGATGTAGAGGTAAAAGTGAGTGAAGGATGGTTTTCTGCATCAAAGAAATCTGCTGATTTCAAGTGGCCATCGCGGTCTGCAACGCCCGTATTGATTGAAGCGATGTCGGCATTAAAGCTGAATTGTGCTGTTGTAAAATCATCACCTTCTGTAGCTACATTGGCATCGAATGTGCCAAAAGAACCGCTCACGTTAGAGATCATCATGTGACGCACTTTGAAGCCTACTTCACTGTGCATTGTGTCTACTTTCCAAGTTGTTTCCATTTTTTTTGATTTTTTAATTGGGTACAAAGCTACGGCTCAATAAGAGCTCTATTACTTGACCTGCATCAAGACTTTTCGAAGCCGCTCAAAAAGTGTATTTTTGAACTATGAAGCATTTCGTTTTTCTCCTTCTATTGTTGCCCGCTTTTACAGGACACACCCAACTCCTCAATAAAGATGTCAAAAGCAACTACCCAACGCGCTATTACTTTGAAAGCCAACGCATGGACATGTTCCGTAGTTTGGCTTCCAACGATGCCTTTTTGCCGACACCTCTTGGAACGCGTGCAGACGAAATCTCGCAAAAGGCGTGGTCGCATCAAATCGGCATTTGCATGGGTTTGTCGAAAACTTTCTACCTAGATGGTGCCGTTTCTTGGATGCAAAACGGAGAAGCGTATTCATTTGCTGCACTAGATTCCGACTCGACATTTGCCTACCAAACGCGTTACCGTTACCTAGCGCTTCCCCTACAAATGAAAGTAACTTTTGGTCAAAAAATCAAGTTTTACAGCGGTTTGGGGCTGGTTCCTGCACTGTACCAAGGTTTTCGTCAAGATTTGCAATGGTCCAACCCTTTGGGTGCCAAATACGACGACCAAATCAAGGTCAATAATACAATGAATAGCTTTACGTTTTCATGGCTGTGCTCAGCTGGCATTGAGACAGACTTAGACAACAACTATTCACTTCGTCTAGGTGTACTTTACAGATCACAACTAAATAATTCTTACAGCCCTTATGAAGACTACATCCATAAAAGTATCGGTTGGGGGCTCAACCTAGGACTTTCTAAAAAACTCTAAATGCAACTTCATCACATCAGCCGTTTTTTAGAGGCTACATATCCATTAACACTTCAAGAGAGCTACGACAACGCAGGGCTTATCTATGGCCGCCCAGAAACCGAAATTACCGGTGTATTGATTTCGCTAGACGTTACAGAAGCCGTTGTCGCCGAAGCCCTCGCGACCAATTGCAACCTGATTATTGCGCATCATCCGGTCATTTTCAAAGGCATCAAAAAGCTAAATGGACAAACTTTTGTGGAACGCGTCGTTGAACGTTGTATTCAAACCGGAATTGCACTTTACGCCATACACACCAACCTCGACAACCATTCAAGCGGTGTGAATGCCAAAATTGCTTCAAAGTTAGGCCTACAAAATTGTCGGGTGCTCAGACCAATGAACAGTTTATTGGACAAACTTGAAGTTTATGTGCCCGAAACCCATTTTTTAAAAGTGGACCAAGCCATCCTCAATGCAGGAGCGGGCCAAATAGGTAACTACAAGGATTGTCATTTCAGGACTACTGGCACAGGTACATTTACGCCAACCGGAAAAGCCCAGCCGCACACCGGCCAACTAGATGTCCGAGAAGAAGTTCAGGAATTGAAACTAGAATATGTAGTAGAAAGCCATTTGCGCTCGGCGGTTATAACTGCCATGTGTGCCGCACATCCTTATGAAGAAGTCGCGTACCATCTCATCCCTACGCATAATGTGCACCAAGAGCGAGGTGCTGGCATGGTTGGAACACTCGCGCAACCTGTAGATACACCCATTTTTTTGGAGCAAATCAAAGCAATTTTTGGCTGTGGCTGTGTCAAACACACCGAAATTATTCAGCCACAGATTCAGACCGTTGCATTATGCGGTGGAGCTGGTAGCTTTCTACTCCCGGATGCAATTCGCGCTAAGGCAGACATTTACATCTCTTCGGACTTTAAATACCACGAATTCTTTGACGCTGATGGCCACCTGGTTATTGCCGATATCGGACACTACGAAAGCGAGCAATTTACAAGTGAACTTTTAGCTGAACAACTTACGGAAAAATTTCCTAACTTTGCGGTCCGTTTAACTAAGTTGAATACGAATCCCGTTAACTATCTATAGCCCATGGCAGCAGCAACCAAAAAAGAAGGTACCATCGCAGAAAAATTGGATGCGCTTTTTGAACTCCAGAAAATCGACTCTGAAATCGACCGCATTCGCACCATTCGTGGTGAGCTTCCTTTAGAAGTGCAAAGTCTAGAAGACGAAATCATTGGACTCAACACGCGCGTCTCCAAAATCAACGACGAAATCAAAGAAATCGAAACAGAAATCTCTGATCGCAAAATCGCCGTTAAAGACGCAGAAGGCGCTATTGCTAAATACAAAGAGCAACAAAACAACGTGCGCAACAACCGCGAGTTCGAATCACTTTCCAAAGAAATCGAATTCCAAGAGCTCGAGATCAAACTCCACGACAAAAAATCTAAAGAGGCTAAATACAAAATTGACCTCAAAAAAGAGACACTTGTAGAAGCAGTTGAGCGCGTTGAAATGAAACAAGGCGACCTCGACGGCAAAAAAGCTGAACTCGAAGCCATTGTAAGCGAAACGCAAAAAGACGAAGAAAAACTCATGAAAGCGTCAGACGCCGCCAAGAAAAACATCGACGGTCGTTTGGTTTTTGCTTATGAGCGCTTGCGCACCAACGCCAAAAACGGCCTTGCTGTTGTACAAGTGATTCGCGCATCAGAAACTCAAGAAAAGAAAGGTAATTCTTGTGGTGGTTGTTTCAACAAAATTCCACCTCAGCGTCAGCTCGACATCGTTACCAAAAAGAAAATCATCGTATGTGAGCACTGCGGACGCATCCTTGTACCGCAAGAAACCACCGAAATCTAAGATTCAAATCTTTTGTAATACCAAAAACGCTCCCATGAGGAGCGTTTTTTATTTCATGCAATTAGATGTTTGTTTTAATTCAATTTGAATTGGATGTCCATTTTGGCCAGCTCTTTAAACAACTGACTAGAAGGCTGCACCTTGACACTTCTAGAGGGTAATGACACTTCGATGCCATCTAAGGGGTCAAAGACCGTAAAATGCAGCTGACACGCACCTGGATTGGCTTCAAAGAGGTCGTGTAGTTGCTCAATAACAATTTGATCGAGTTGTTTGGCAGTAAAACGCAATTTGAGCATTTTGGCGCGTTTGTCTCGGAGTTCTTGAAGCAACTCAATGTGGTGTACAACAAATTCTGGGTATTGTCTGAAACGCGGCACCTCAATACGGCCTTTGATGGCCACAAAAGTACCAGGCTCCATAAAATGCTTGAATTTCAGATAGGACTCATTGAACAAATTAAGTTTGAAGGCTTCTTGATAATCTTCAATCACTAGAGAACCAAAGGCATCGCCGCGTTTGGTAATGCGGTGCTCAGCGGTGGTGATGATGGCGGCAAGGAGGAGATCGCGCCCCATAAAAGCCGCTGGATCGTTGAGCATGGCTACTGTTCCGGTACAGAATGAGGAGATCTCCACTTTGTAGTCGTCGAGAGGGTGACCAGAAATGAAGATACCAACTACTTCTTTTTCTCGATTGAGTTTATAAATAGCTGGCCACTCTTCGGCGCGAGGAATGGTTGGGGCAGGCATGGTGGTACCCGAAGCTTCTCCAAACATATTGTGTTGAGCAGATTGTGCTTGTTCTTGCACACTTGCTCCGAAGCGAATGGCCGCATCTAAAAAAGTACGGCCGTTGGCATCGGCGACAAAATATTGTGCGCGATGTGTATCTTTAAATGAATCGAAACCACCTGCATAAACCAAACTTTCAAATGAACGCCTGTTACAGAGGCGAAGATTGATGCGCTTTGTTACATCAAAAATAGAGTCGAACGGGCCGTTATTTTTCCTTTCCTCAATGATGGCCTCTACTGGCCCACTCCCCATTCCTCGAATGGCACCAAGACCAAAACGTATGGCACCTGATGAATTGACAGCAAAAGTAAAACCTGACTCATTGACATCTGGGCCTAGTACTTCTATGCCCATGCGACGGCATTCTTCCATGAAAAAGGATACTTGCTTGATGTCTGACATGTTGTTGCTGAGGACCGAAGCCATGTATTCGGCTGGATAATTGGCTTTTAAAAAAGCAGTTTGGTAGGCCACCCAAGCATAACAGGTGGAGTGTGATTTGTTGAACGCATAAGAAGCGAATGCTTCCCAGTCTTTCCAGACTTTTTCTAAGGTAGGCGCTGGGTGGCCTTTTGCCGATGCGCGCTCAATGAAAGTTGGCTTCATTTTGTCGAGAACTTTACGGTCTTTCTTACCCATGGCCTTGCGCAGGGTGTCGGCCTCGCCTTTGGTGAAATCGGCTAGTTTTTGCGACAAAAGCATGACCTGTTCTTGGTAGACAGTAATGCCGTAGGTTTCATTGAGGTATTCTTCGCAATCGGGCAAGTCGTACACAATGGGTTCATCGCCGTGCTTGCGCTTGCAGTAAGATGGAATGTATTCCATTGGGCCCGGTCGGTAAAGGGCGTTCATGGCTATGAGGTCGGCAAAAACAGTTGGCCTCAACTCTTTGAGGTGTTTTTGCATACCAGGAGATTCATATTGGAAGATACCAACGGTTTCGCCACGCTGAAAAAGAGCGTAGGTGGCTTCGTCGTCTATCGGGAATTCATCGGGGTTGAGTGCTATACCGCGGTTCTCTTTGACCAAACGAACCGCATCTTTGATGAGCGTAAGGGTTTTGAGACCCAAGAAGTCCATCTTGAGCAATCCTGCAGATTCGGCTACAGAGTTGTCGTATTGGGTACAAACCATGTCGGAGTCTTTGGCGGTGGCAACGGGCACAAAGTTGGTGAGGTCGTCGGGGGTAATGATAACGCCACAGGCGTGGATACCGGTATTGCGCACCGAACCTTCGATTTCCATTGCTTTTTGCAGCACCTGGGCTTGGAGGTCGGTGCCTTGGTAAATGCGACGGAGTTCTTTAGCGTTGGTGACGGCTTCTTGGTTGCGGAGTTTGTCGATGAGTTCGGGCTCTGACATCGTAAAGAGCTTGCGCAAAGACAAATCAGGAATGAGTTTGGCCAAGCGATCTGCTTCTGGCAACGGTAGGTTCATGACCCTGGAGGTATCGCGGATGGCCGATTTGGCCGCCATGGTTCCGTAGGTAATGATTTGGGCTACTTGATTGGCGCCGTATTTGTTGATGACGTAGTCGATCACACGGCCACGACCTTCGTCGTCGAAGTCGATATCGATATCGGGCATCGAGACACGGTCGGGATTCAGGAAGCGCTCAAAGAGGAGGTCGTACTTGATGGGGTCGACGTTGGTGATGCCGATACAATAGGCTACGGCGGAACCTGCAGCGGAACCCCTGCCTGGGCCAACGGATACACCCATATCGCGGGCCGCATTACAGAAGTCCTGGACAATCAAAAAATAACCGGGATATCCAGTCTTTTCAATGGTGGCCAGCTCAAAATCGATGCGTTCAGTAAGTTCGTCAGTTAGTGTAGTGTAACGCTTTTTGGCACCTTCATAGGTGAGGTAACGCAAAAAAGCGTTTTCTCCACGCTTACCGCCATCGATGGTATCTTGTGCATCGACAAACTCGGCAGGAATATCAAAAGCAGGAAGCAGTACTTCTCGGGCCAAACCATAGGGTTCGCACTTATCGATGATTTCGGATATATTGGCAATTGCCTCAGGTATATCTGAAAAAAGGGCTAGCATTTCTTCGGTGCTGCGCATGTAGTAGGAATCGTTCTCTAGACCATAGCGAAAACCACGGCCGCGACCTTTGGGTGTTTCTACCAACTCGTTGTCCTTGACGCACAATAAAACGTCGTGAGCAACGGCATCTTTTTGCTCGACGTAGTAGGTGTTGTTGGTGGCAATGAGCTTGACGGCATGCTTTTGGGCGAGGTCTTGGAGCAGCGGGTTGAGTCTTTCTTCAACTTCTAAACCGTGGCGACCCATTTCTATGTAGAAGTCAGCTCCAAATTGGTCCTTCCACCAAAGCAGCGCTTCTTCGGCCTGGCGCTCTCCTACATTGAGTAACAAACTTGGAATTTCTCCGTATAAGTTGCCGCTCAAAATGATCAAGTCTTCTTTGTATTTTGACAAGACTTCTTTGTCGATGCGCGGCACGTAATACATGCCCTGCGTATAGGCAATAGAAGCGAGTTTGATCAGGTTTTGATAGCCGCTTTTGTTTTTGGCCAAACAAACGATTTGGTAACCGTTGTCTTTGACAGATTTATCTTGGTGATTGCGGCACACATTGAATTCACAACCAATAATTGGCAGGATTTCTTGTCCGTCGAATGCTTCTCCATTTTCTTCGGCTTCGGCCCGAGCTGCTTTGATTTTGGCATTGTGAGCTGCGGCCATTTTTTCGAACTGAAACGCGGCCATCATGTTGCCGGTATCGGTGAGGGCAACAGCCGGCTGCCCCAAAGCAACTGCTTTTTGAATGAGTGCGCCTACCTCAGCGGTAGATTGCAAAATGGAGTATTGGGTATGATTGTGTAAATGCGCAAAAACCAAACCATCGGTGTCTAGATCTGGAATTGGCTTTGGAACTGTTGGGCTTTGTGCGGGCCTTTTGGCAGCGCGAATTTTATCGCTTTCGGCCTTTAAATTGACATGCTGAAGACCAATTTTTTGAATGGGTGCCGGATTGAGTGTTTGAAAGGACTCAAAATAACCGGGCTCTTGTAGGATTTCTTCTAGGGTGTAATGCTCTTTGCGCAGTAATTCTAGGAAGCAACGCGTTGTTGCCTCGACGTCGGCGGTGGCATTGTGCGCTTCATTGAATGGTTCACCAAATAAATGCTGATGAATTTCGGTGAGTGTAGGCAATTTAAATTTGCCGCCTCGACCGCCTGGTATCTGACATAATAAAGCGCTGCGCTCAGTACAGGTATCGAGTACAGGCTTGACGAGCGGGGTTTCCTGGCCCAAACGGACAAACTCGCAACCCATTACATTGACATCAAATTTAAGGTTGTGGCCCACCATAAAGTTGGCTTTTTGGAGGTCTTTTTGGAAGAGTTCCAGCACTGCGTGGAGATCCTCGCCTACTGCTTGCGCTAATTCTGTGGAAATGCCGTGTACGCGCTCAGACTCGAATGGAATATTGAAACCATCTGGGCGAATAATGAAATCTTTTTGAGCAACGAGCTCACCGGCTTCGTCGTGAAGTTGCCAAGCGAGCTGCACCACGCGTGGCCAGTTGTCTGTAGCGGTAATGGGCGCGTTGAAATCGCGCGGAAGGCCGGTGGTTTCGGTATCAAAAACAAGGTACATGACTGCAGTAAAAAGGGAACTTTAAATTTAGGGATTTCTGCAGCAGCGCCCGCCAATTGTTGAAAACTATTGTGTGGCTTTTTCCCAGAAAGCATTGAGCAAAACGACCAACTTGCGCGAAATGTTGTTTTGGTAACGCTTGGTGCGGTAGCCCCCCACCCAGTTGACCCCGCGAATGGCATTCGTTAAGAATATTTCGTCGGCGGCCAGTAGATGCTGCGGAAGCAAAGCACTTTCGTAGACCTTTATGCCATTTGCCAAAGCCAAGTTAATGATTTGCATGCGCATGGTGCCCGCCAAGCAACCTTCTTCAAGACCTGGCGTGTAGAGTACGCCATTGCTGATGATGAATACATTACATGAAGAAGATTCCAGGATTTGACCACGGTAATCTGTCAGAAATAGGTCGTCTAGTCCTTTGGATTTAGCATTAAGAGCAGCCATGACATAAGGCAAGCCCATTTTGGTTTTGAAGTTAGACAAGAGATTTTTTTGGAGTTTCATCTCTTGATAGATATCGAGTTCTAGGCCGCGCGCATTGAGTTCAAAATGATTCACTTCATAGGGGTAGACTTCGATGTAGTAGGTGGCGTCGTTGGCATCGGGTAAATAAGCGCCGCCGCTAATGCGGTCCAAAGACAAACGACAGCGGCCGCCTTCTGAGATGCCAGATAATGCGCATAACTCTAAGATTTTTGCCTCAAAAAAGGTAGTGCTGTAGCTTGCCGACGGGCGCATGTGTATGGCGCGGGCGCCAGCTAGTAAGCGCAATATGTGATTTTCGAGGTTGAGTGGTTGCCCATTGATAATGCGGATGCTTTCAAAAACACCGTCGCCGTAGAGGTGGGCGCGATTGCCCGGCAAGATGGTGGGTGCATCTCCGGCTAAGACTGATCCGTTGTTGTTAACGTAAAGCATTGGCAACAAAACTACTAATGAAACAAAGATGCAAAAAATTGTGCATAGCCCGGTATAAAAAACAATACAAATAAAATACCGACAAGCGCACCAGAAATATGTGCGTCGTGAGCAATGCCTGTATTGCCTTTACGAAAAGCGTAGTATTCTATAAGTAAGTAAATAGGTCCAAAAATGTAAGCAGGTATTGGAATCGGGATGAACATAAGCATGAGGCCTTGCGTGGGATGCGCCGCTATAAATGCAAAAATCACAGCGGTAACTGCTCCAGAAGCACCTAAACTGCGGTAACCGGGCTGATCCTGATGTTTGTAATACGAATAGAGTGTAGCGAATAAGCCCCCCATAAGATACAGCGCCAAGAAATAATACACACCTTTTACTGGGCCAAAAAGCAAGCTGTATTCTTGAAAAAGAAAGTCTCCAATAAAATAGAGCGTCATCATGTTGAAAAGCAGATGCGACCAGTCTAGGTGTACGACCATATGCGTAAAAAAGCGAGGCCACTCCGCATGATGCTTGACGCGGTATGGATTGAAAAGCATGCGATCGAGAAAGGCCGGGTTTTGAAAACCTTGCCAAGAAATAAGTGCGGTGAGTAATATGAGGCCTATAACCATCGTTGAATACAAAGTTTTAACTACATTCAACGAAAATAAGCATAATATGAAGGCCTCCATTCGTTTGCTGTCTGTGTTCATTGCAATAAGCGCCTTCATTTACAGTTGTGCACCCCAAAAAAGTACAGCTGCAAAAAAAGACTTCTTATCAAGCAAAAGTATTGCGGATGCAAAAAAAATCAAGTTGCTCCTTGAAAATGGCCACCCAGATTTACCTTTAACCAAAGAAGCGCGTCAAAAACTCTACAACTTTTATCAGCTGAAAGGTTTTCAACCCTACTTTAACCCAACTAATACGAGCAAGCAAATCAAAAATAATTGGACGTTCTCCTTAAAAAAAGCCGCTCATTTTGGCTTGCCTGCAGCGAGATTGATTCCCTTCAAGAAACGTCATCCATTGGTTCAGGAACTTTTGCTCAATTACCAAATTGGCACCATCCTTCACGACCTCGACAGTGGCTTTATTGATTTTCAAACCCGAAAATTCAAACCCAAAAAATGGCTCGTTTATCCGACGGATTGGCTGACCAAAGCGCAAAACACCGATTCAATTCTGCTCACCCGCGGCCCAGTAGATACCAACTACCATTATTTTGCACAGCACCTTTACCGTTTTTGCGATTCGACCAAACTCGACACCCTTTCTTACGAACTAAGTATAGAAAAAGATAATAAAACAAAAGCTTGGAAACAACTTCAAATTGCGCTCATTGGACTTGGTTACAGCGATGAAAGCACAGATAGTTTAGGCCTGAGAGCCGCCTTAAAATTGTATCAAAAAAACCAAGGACTCAATGCAGACGGACGCATTGGCTCGGCAACCGTTTTGGCATTTGCGCGATCAAAACAAGACCAATTATACCATGCGCAAATTTCGCTGGACAGACTCCGACAGGCTGCCCGAAAGCCAACTACTTTCGTTGGCATCAACCTTCCCTCCTTCGAATTGCAATATATTGCCGACGATACGCTAAGGGCACTGCGCCGCATCATCATTGGAAAAATGGAGCATCCCACCCCAGAATTAGTTTCCAAAATTTATCAAATTGTCAGCTTGCCCTATTGGCGCGTTCCGAGTTCTATAGCCAAAAAAGAAATTTTACCTGTCCTTAAACGCAATTCGGGCTACCTCCAAAAAGAGCACATGCGCATTTATGGCGCCGGAAAAAAAGAAATTAATCCGCAAAATGTGAAATGGAAAAAAATCAAAAACAATACCTTTCCTTACCTGATTGAACAAGATCCGGGGCCCTGGAATAGTTTGGGCTTGATCAAATTTGAATTTACCAATCAATTTTCTGTCTACGTGCACGACACCCCAAGCAG